>JBEDBC010000001.1:0-2638 GCA_041177485.1 Candidatus Parcubacteria bacterium
ACTCTTCATCTGAAAGAATATTGTCTAAATTATAAAATTGATTGGACTCTAAAAATTCATTATCTGCTCCCGCACGAACAGAAAAAATATACGCATTATTGAATTGCATTGCATAGTCATAAAAGACATTTGGGCTTGGCGCAGCTAAAGTAATACTATCTATGGTATTTTTCATATTATACAAATCTTATGATATAATAGATATATTACTATACCTAAACTAATATGTCTATTGAAACTGCTACCCAACAGCTAGAAACAGATACCAATAAAAAATCCCTTTATCCTGAACGTCCCTCTTACTCAGCTGAGAAAAACTTAAAAGAAATTTTAGAGCATTTATATGGAGATAAGAAAAAGGAAGAGCTAACAGATGATGAAAAATTAGAGTTAATAGCTTTTGAAGAAGTTTTTGTAAATAAGTTAGCAGAAGCATATTCAATGGAATATAATACCAAAACATTATATCCTGAATATTTTGATACCTCCGAGGGACAAAATACTTTAAGAAAATTAGATATATTTGGAGAATTACATTACGATAATAACACTACGGTTGATATTAGAACAAATATTAATATTTTAAGAAAACTCGATCCCGAATCCTTAGCTAAATTAGGTGAGAAAAGTCTAAAGTATCACACTGATACAATGTTAGATACTTTATCTCATCGTATTTCTCAAGGTGGTAGTTTAGATATAAAAGGCTTAGATAATCCAGAGAAACTAATGTTTATCAAAAAGCCAGAAGAGTTAGCTCAAAAAATGGAGTCCTTAAGAGATCTAAAATCAGAACTAGAACAAGCTAGATCCACACTATTTCAAGAAGAAGCCTCTATTCTAGATATGGAGTCTGAGTCTATATCAGAAAACCTCCCTCTAATCCATGCAAAATTATGTAGTCTTAAACATCTACTTAAAAAAGTAAATGTATTATTAGCTGAGACACTACAAGACAAAGCTATTCTAGATGCTGAAGCAGATTTATCCTCTCATAAACCAAAGTATAGATTAGATAAGTTTAGATATGGAGTTGGAAAAATTAATGTTGAAGGTAATTATGACCAAGTGGATAACAGATTACTACAAAAAGCTGATGAAATAGCTGAAGAACATATTAGGTTGAATAAAGAAAAAGCCTCAATCCTAGCAGAACAGGGATTAGACATAGAAAAAATGGAAGATGAAAGTATTGAACCTGAACAAATAAAAATATACTTGGATAGGATTTTATCAGAATATGGATTGTTAAGCGATTATCCTGCTGATCAAGAACAAGTAGATAATAATATTAAACCTGCTGATAACAAATGGAGATGTTATATAAAGCCTAATCAGTCCGTATTTGAAATTGATAGTAAAAGTAAAGCTTTATTTATCCCAATTAAGAAGAGGTCTATTATAGATGTATTAACAAAAGGTGCTACTCATGAAATAATTCATATCCTTCAAAGAGAAAATACTGCTGAAATTGGACCACCCTTATACACGAACCCCCAACAAATGGGTGGAGATAGATCTGATCTATTTCAAGAGGGTGGAGCTATGTACTATCAAGATCAAGCTTCTCAAGAATTATTTGGATTTTCCAGTCCACCAGGGCCACATTATCTTAGAGCTATGGCCGTCAAACAAGCTGGAGGAGACTATCTAGCTTGTGTTAAAGCATATTATGAAAGCACTATATCAGTCAACCCTAAAAAAGGGAAGTTGGCTCTCAAGACGGCTCTTAGTAGTGCTAGAAGATTATTCCGTAACTCAATAAACTTCAATAACAACGACCGCTCTATTCCTTCTACTAAAGATACTGTTTATCTAGAGCAAAAAGCGGTAGTAGAAGAAATTCTCAAATATCCTGAACTTCAAAATCTTATCTTAGTATCTGGAATTAACCTTGAGACAGCAAAAGAAATGATTCATTTTGGGTTATTAGATTTGAGTAAGCTAAGAACCCCAGATTTATCTTATGTACAAAAAATTTGGGAGGAGGAAAAACATAAATACACCCTCGACTCGTAAGATACAGATATGAATTTAGAGACTACTCAAAATCAAACTTCAGAAAACCCTTACCCCTCCCCTACCTCATAATATTGCCCCAAAATAAAATATATGTTATAATAATTTTAACTTATATTTTATATGACAATCAAAATACATACAGATGGAGCTTCAAGAGGCAATCCTGGACCCGCTTCAATAGGAATTGTGATAGAATTACCTGAGGGAGAAATCAAAACTTATAATCAGACTCTTGGTATTGCCACTAACAATTATGCAGAGTATCAGGCTATTGTAGTAGCTTTAGAAAAGACCAAAGCTCTAGTTGGTAAAACTAACACCAAAAAATATGCTGTTGAAATTTATCTTGACTCTGAGTTAGCTCAAAAGCAATTAACTGGTATCTATGAGCTCAAAGACGAGGCTATTCAAAAAGCTTTTATTAAAATTTGGAATCTTAGAATCAAATTTGCCTCGGTAGACTTTATTCATATTCGGCGGGAGCTTAATAAGCAAGCTGACGCTCTGGCTAATAAAGCTCTAGATGAAAATTAAAATACATATATGAATAGAACTATACAAAAAATCTTCGCTTGGACACTTATAATTGCTTTTGTTATCATAGCTCCTGCTATTG
>JBEDBC010000002.1:0-20282 GCA_041177485.1 Candidatus Parcubacteria bacterium
TATGGAACCTAGAATTCTCAATGGTTCAAAAAACTTTTGTGCATAAGCAAGAAACCCTATCAAAAGCCCAATTGTTATACTGCCAGATAATATAAAGTTTACTCCGACGGCTAATAATATAATTTGGGATATATTAGCCACAAAATTGTATAGTGGAGCTATGTTATCGTTTAGAATATTGGTTTGAATTTTGGTCTTATATACTGAATCGCTAATTTTATTAAAATTATTTTGATAGTAATCTTGGATCTGAAAAGCTACTATAGCATTAAAGTTGAGCAATCCTTCTTGTACCTCTGATGACAATGAACCTTGATTCTCTAGACCAACTTTATTGACACCTTCAATAAAAGGAGTTGCTATTCTGGTTATTAGTAATATTATGGCAGTCAATATAAAAACTATACTTGCTAATTGCCAGTTTAAATACAACATCATACCAGCTATTCCAATCAGAGAAAAAAACAATGATGTAAATCTCAAAACCCCTTCTGATAAAAACTGATTTATTCTATTTGTGTCATTATTAATCCTTGAGATTAAATCACCTGCTTTATTACGATTAAAGAAGTCTATTGGTAAGTCTTGCAAAGATGAAAATACTCTCCCTCTTAGACGAAATAGGACTCTTTGAGATACATATCCCATAATTCTAGCCTGTCCATAGGCAGCTATAGCTGAGATTATGAATAAGATTACGAGTCCAATTGACATCAAGGCCAGAGTTTGAATATCTTTACTGGCTATTGGCCCATCTATGGCTCTAGTAATAATATACGGGGTTACAACTCCAGTTCCGATATTAATTAAAACTGTAATAATAATTATGATCAAATTCTTAGTTTCACCCTCAAAAAGGGGGATAATTGTAGATAAGGTCTCTTCAAAAGAGTGTTTTACATTATTCGACTTTGATAAATTATAAGGGTTTTTCATATTAGGTTGTTTGCTGACTTTGCCAAATTTGCGCGTATTCAATGGAATCACTTAATAGTTTTTTGTGTGAACCAGTTGCTAATAACTCTCCTTCCATAATAACTATTATTTGATCATAATCTTGAATTGGCTCAATTTTTTGAGTTATAGATATCAGAGTTATATATGGGTAGTTCGTAGACAAGGAGGATATAATTTCTTTTTCAGTTTTGATGTCTACTCTGGCTGTAAAGTCATCTAAAAGTAGTATTCTAGGGTTTCTTACTAGTGCTCTAGCTAGCATTATTCTTTGCTTTTGTCCACCAGATAGATTGCTACCTCTTTCATTTATTTGTGTATTAATACCTTGAGGTAGAGAAAGTGATATTTCTGATACGTTTGAGGTTTCTAAAGCTTTGTTATAATCGACTCTGGATATTTTTTTATTAAATAGAATATTTTCCTTTAAACTTGTATTAAATAATATACTTTCCTGAAAAACCAGCCCCATAGTTTGAAAAATATATTCTGAATCCCACTCCTGAAGAGGAATATCATCTATTAAAATGAGACCTGATGTTGGTTTAATCAAACCAGTGATAAGTGACAAAATTAGACTTTTTCCTGATCCCGTTGGACCTATTATAGCGTTTTTTGTGTTTGGATGAATAACAAATGAAACATTTTTTAACAAACATTTACCATTAAACTCATATGATACCTGTTCAAAACTAATTTTACCTTTAACTTCTTTCTTGATACCCCCTTGAGAATTGAGATTAAGCATATCTTGATGTGACAACACCTCTTGTATCCTAGACAATGATACAAATCCTCTAGAAATAAAATTACTTACAAATCCTAATATGAAAATTGGGGTGATCAAAAGATTAAAATATGAAATAAAAGCACTAAATTCACCTAAAGTTAAATCTTCTAGCATTACTTGTCTACCCCCAAACCAAATTATGCTCACAATAGCAAAGTTAGACACTAAATTAATTGTAGGAATAAGACTAGAGAACAAATTTATAATTTGAAATCCAACGTCTCTACCCTGCTGATTAACTTCATCAAATTTATAGTTTTCATAGTGTTGAGAATTCAGAACCCTAATAAGCATAGCGCCTAATACACTTTCATTGATTACCTTATTTATTTTTGATAATATTTCTTGAGAAGAACGAAAGAGCTTAGAAATATTTTTAAATATAAAAGCAAAAACAACTATAATTATTGGGAGTGAAATTATAGCAATCAAAGCCAATCTAACATTAATTGAAAATAATAAAATCACGCTACCAATTAATATGATTAGTGCTGAAAATATACTAGCAAAACCCTGTGAAATTATGTCTTTAACCTGCTCAACATCTGAGGTTATATTGGTAAATAATTCTGATGAGTCTTTTTCATTGACAAAACTAATAGGCTCAGATAAAATTTTTCTAATCAAAGCCCCCCTTAAATCTCTAGCTACATTTTCAGCCACATAAACACTAACAATTGTCTGTAAAAGAGCTATAATAACTACAAAAATCGAAATAGATACCAGTAACCAAATATCTGGCGCTAACTTATAAATGTCACTGTTTTTACTAAAATTATCTATACTTTCTCCCAATATTCTAGGTATTAATAAATTTGCACCATTTGAAACAAATATCAACACAGTTAAAAAAACCGTCCAACCTATATAAGGTTTTAAGAAGTTGAAATCTAGCCTTTTTTTATAAGCCTTATTACTCATATTCTTGAATTTCTAAAATTAATGTATAAGTACTAGCCTAACTCCTATCTATAAACTCTTCTCTAGAACAAGGGTCTGGTTTTTGTATATGTTCTGGGAGCATTGCCTTTAATAAAATTTCACTATTAGCACCCAGACTAGCTATTTCATAAGCTAAACATCTATAGTTAATGTGTCCTCCTGGTCTAACTCTCAGTTGAGTCATATAGCTAATCTCCTTAGGAGAAGCGTGGAAAATACTAGTAAATATATGGGCAAAAGGCAATAATTGAGTATAAATGTATTGTGGAAACCATGTGTATGGGGAAGTCAAAGCAATAAATTCTTGCAATTGACTGTAGTAGGATTGTAAATCTTTCTCAAATTCCTGCCTAATCTCACTCAAATCTGAATTATCTGTTAAATATAAAGGAAGAGTGTAACCTGTATATAAATTAGCTTGATAGTTTATTGTGTTAAGCGCTGGAATATACCTTCCCCAAGCCCTATGTCTATTCAAATCACGTAATTCAGAATTGGAACAGGTCAAAATAAAGCTATGAGTATTGACTCTAAATAAGTTACCCATTTGCTTATGGTGACTGAAGTTTTGAAATAAAATTTGAGAAATTTTTAATTCTTGCTGTTCATCTAAGTTAGATATAAATTCTAAAATTGAATTAATACTAGCATTAGGATAAATAGTTAGTATGTGTTGAAATAGAATTTTGGCTCCAGAGCTTAGCTTAAAATCTAACAATTCCGCCTTTAGAGGCTTATAAGTTATCTCCTGTATAAATTTGAGTTTTGATTCTATTTTTAATTCTTCTTGCAAATATTTATGCAAAGAATCTAAGTTATCTTTAGAAATAAAATCTGCTTCAGTGTGACGGATTAAATCTGGAGCTTCTGGGGTGTATCCCAATTGATTAGCCATACTCTCCTCTGGAGCGAACAGAATCTCAAGCTGTTCACCCAAACATACCAAATTATACTCGTTAGAAGCTTTGAAAGATGAGATCAATCTTGCCCATTCCCTAGCTGAGGTTATATAGGCAAGTGAGGTCTTATTCATCAAACCAGAAGGTAGAAAATATCTAGTTGAATCAAAAACTCTGGCTGTCAGAGCTCCTTTTTCTGATTTGTTATTCTCATCAATATTATATACTCTAGTGTATTCCTTGGTTAACTTTTCTTGATAATATTTATACTTTTCCAGAGTATATTGTTGTAAATCTAATAGTTTCTGATTAATTAGATCAAAATTTTCTGAACTTTTATCTAACCCCAAGCTTTCTAATCCCAAGGGATTACTATTTCCAAAATCCTGATATCTAGTAGATCTCTGTTGCCCTCCACCAACACTGGTTTCATTAAAAAATATAGTAGAATAATGATCTGGAATTTGTTCAATATAAGCAAATAATTGCGCCATATCTGCTACTGAGGAATGGCCATAATTTCGAAATATATTAGCTAATTTTTCATTGGCATTGCTACCAGCTTCTCTAATTTCTTGGAATAGTTCCTCAGCTGATAGTGCTGACCTTGAAAACCTTGCTCCCGCAAAAGCCATTATGGATGCAGTTTGTTTCCCTGAGTTAGGAAGAGCAGTTCTAACTGTATAGCCAGTACGAGTATCGGTAACTGAAACTATTACCAAATCAGTATTGTCTGGGTCGGAGATACTACATTGAAAGTTGGATTGATTCATATTATATGTTAATCTTCTTTTGATTCAAAATTCTTATGCATATCACTAGCCTGAACCCCTCTGGAATCATAGTATTTACTTCCAAGAGACGAGCTACCATAAGTATTTTTTGCTGGAGTCTTAAGTTCATAAAAAGCAATTTGAGCAATTTTCATCTCTGGATAAAGACGAATTGGAACAGTATTAGTATTCACAAACTCCAAAGTAGCATTTAATCTATTACCAGGATCAATAAACCCTGCAGTTGTGTGCACAATGAGTCCATAGCGAGCAAGTGAGCTTTTACCCATAATTTGACAAGCATATTTCTCATTACAACCAAAATAATCTTTGGTTACCCCTAATATAAATTGACCTGGGTGTATTACAAAATATTCTTCTGAGCTAGAAAGTGTTATTTTTTCCATAAACTCATGGATTGGCTTTTTGGGATCTATACATTCGAATTTATGATTATTAAATATCATAAATTCATAACCTAAAAGTACATCATAGCTAGCTGGTTGTAGTCTTTTTTCATCAAAATCACTAATTATAATATCTCCTGACTCTATTGCCTGCTTGATATCTATGTCTGACAACTGCATAAATTATGATTTAAACTTTTAAGTATCTATTAATAGCAATCAAACTACTACCAACTCCTAGAATAATTCCTACTAACAACTGAATACCAATTATTAGAAAGGCATTTTCTAATATATAATTACTTGGGGGTTGAGAACCTGATACAAATGAAGTGATTGGAGATGAAATCAGTAAAACAACCACAAAAAGTATCAAAAAACTAATAAAAGTACCAAAAACACCAAATAAAACTCCTTCCACAAAAAACGGGCCCTTGATTTGTGAGTCACTAGCACCCACTAACCTCATAATTTCAATTTCTTGTCTGTAAGAATAAAGAGTCAACCTAATTGTATTATAGGTTATTAAGACGGCAATTACAGCCAAAACTATAATTACACTAATCCCAACATTGCGGGTAACTTTGATTATATTATTTAACCTATCTATAATTTCTTTAGATGTTGACTTCTGATAATCAGTATCCTGTACAATGGCTTCGGCATATTGTGATGACATTATACCATTATTAATATTTTCATAAAATTGACTATTTTCAGCCTTAACAGTAATAGTTACTGGAAAAGGATTCTCATCCAAAACCTGAAGTGATTGAATAATAGAGGGGTTATCTTTATAAGTTTCTTTGAACTTATCCATAGCCATCTCCTTTGTGATGAAATTAGTTTCTTTTACACCTTCCAAACCTTTAACATAGTTTACAAAATCGTTAACCTGATTTTCATCAGCCCCGTCTTTGAGATAAACACTAATGTCTACTCTAGACTGTATTCCATCCAAAGCCTGGCTACTGATCTGATTAATAACCATAAAGAAGCCAAGCCCAAACAAGGTTAAGACCATAATACTAGTAGTAGCGATAGACAAAAACACATTTCGTCCAAAATTTTGAAACCCGTATTTAACACTGCGTATAATGGTAGAGAAGAATAAGTTCATACAATTTAATATTTATCTTTATATAATATATTTACCGTCTAGACTATCACGAATAATCTTACCCTTATCAAGACTAATAACTCTTTTGTTAATACTATTGACTACCTCTTTATTATGAGTGGCAAAAATAATAGTAGTTTTTAGCTGTTCATTAATTTTTAGTAATAAATTCACAATATCCCAGCTATTAAATACATCGAGATTTCCTGTGGGTTCATCTGCCAATAAAACTCTAGGTTCATTAATCAAAGCTCTTGCAATAGCCACTCTCTGCCTTTCTCCTCCGGACATTTGACTAGGGAATTTATTTGCCTTAGCCCCCATCCCTACAATATTCAAAAATCTAGGAACTTTCCTACTTATCTCTAGATTATCCTTACCCAATATTTCCATTGCAAAAGCAATATTCTCAAATGCAGTCTTACTTGGTAAAAGCTTAAAATCTTGAAAAATTATACCAAGAGATTTTCTATGTTTAGGCATATCTTGATATCTCAAATCATTAACCCTTGTTTTACCTAAAAAAACCTCACCCTTGTCTGGTTTTTGTTCTCCAGTAATTAACTTCATCAGAGTTGATTTACCAGCACCACTCTGCCCTACTAAAACCACAAATTCGCCGTCTTCAATTTTTAGATTAATATTTTCTATGGCAAAAGAGTCTTCTTCCCCGTAAGCCTTGGTAACATTTTTGAATAAAATCATATTTATAATTAATATTTATCTTTTTTTACAAGCACAGATGTAATTACATCATCTAAATTTCCTGATAAAACCCCATCTACATCAGTAGTCTCAAAACCACTTCTTTGGTCTTTTACCAATTTATATGGATTCATTACATAAGATCTAATATGATTACCCCATGAGATTGAAACATCTTCGGTATGAGACTGTAGCTCCTGTTTATGTTCGGATTGCTTCAACTCCCATAGCTTTGATTTCAAGATATTCATAGCCAATGCTTTATTCTGCAGCTGAGACCTCTCGGTCTGAATAGCCACCACAATACCAGTAGGAATATGAGTGATTCTAACCGCGGAGTCGGTGGTATTAACACTCTGTCCACCAGCACCTTGCGAACGATACACATCCACCTTGATATCGTTAGGATTAATGACAATATCATTAGAACTAATTTCGTCCATTTCTGGCAGAACCTGCACCATCACAAACGAAGTATGCCGTAGACCCGCAGCATTAAATGGAGAAACTCTTACCAATCTATGAACACCTCGCTCTTGGCGAAAAATCCCATAAGCATATTGACCTTTGATCTGTAATAAAGAACGTTTTATACCAGCTTCCTGGCCATGTATATATTCTATCACATCTATCTCAAAATTTCGAGACTTAGCATAGGCAATATACATTTTGGTTATTATCTCAGCAAAATCTTGCGCATCCACACCACCCGCACCAGCTTGTATAAACAATAAAGCATTACCCTCATCATATTCCTCATCAAAAAACATCTCCTGCCAATAAGTATTAACTTGCTTTTCTAAATTTTTTAATTCTGAATCAAAATCAGTATCTGGCTCTAAAATTAACTGCTCTATAAATTCAATAGTTTCAGGAATACTCTCCAAATCTTGTATTTTTTTTTGAGTATGAGAAAGCTTTTTTAAAATAGCTTGAGCCTGTTCTGGATTATCCCAAAGATTTGGCAGCTCAGATTGTGTAATATATGTTTGTAAATCTTGTCTTAAGCCAACCAAATCTATCCCAATCCCAATTTGTCTCCACCTCTCTTTAATTTCACTTAAAATATGCTGAGCTTGATCTAGATTCATTTACTTCAAATTACGGATCACATCTCTAACATGCCTTACAGCCCTATTTGCAACAGAAGAGTCATGAGAATATAGATTTTGCTCTATTTGTCTTCCGTATCGCATAGTACTCTCCTTAGTAACTGGTTTATATTCAGATCCGTACACGCTAGTCACAGCATGATGAACAGCATCAGCTTCTCTACTACCTCTTACAAAACCACCAGCTTCACAAATTTGTTTGATAACATCTTTTACTACCATATGCTTATATTAATCTAATTCCTGTTCAATAGCTTTAGAAAGAACATCTATATCCTGTTCAGTCAAAATATCTTTTTTATTAGCCAATAAATTCCCTTTTATCTCTTGCCACTCCTCAATAGTAGCTAAATTTCTACCATCCCCATACACATCAAAGGCGTCATCAAAAATCGTCTTAATATATTCTTTCTTTTGCTCACTATTAGCCCCAGAAGAAAATATTCCTGGATTCTTGAAATGAACTCTTTTTAAGATTATTTCAAATCTTGATTTGGATATAGGCATAAATTTATAATTTATATATAGATATTATATCATAGATTAAGAAAAATATAATATAAATATAATTTTAAACTTAAGGACAAGTTCCCCAGATTGGCCTAGGTAATGTCCAAGCTGTTGCTCCTGTATCAAATCCTGTGGGTTTGGATGGAATACTACTAACACACCATCCTGATAAGTCTTGATTAAATGTAGCTGCTCCATTAAACAAATATGTCATATTAGTCATAGAATTAACATTCCAACTAGATAAACTCGGGATATTTGTTGCTCCCTGAAACATAAATGTAGCATTACTTATATTTGGTAATGTCCAATTTGCTAAACTACTTCCACTTAGATTTGCACCGGCAAACATATAACTAGTATTGGTTACACTGCTAATATTCCAACTAGATAAATCCTGTCCTGTTAAATTTGTATTCTGAAACATATTTGCCATACTTGTAACGGCACTAACATTCCAACTAGATAAACTCGGGATATTTGTAGCTCCCTGAAACATAGTCTGTGCATTTACATTTGATTTTAATGTCCAATTTGATAAATTAGATCCGCTTAGATTTACATTTCTAAACATAGTAGTCATATTAGTTACATTACTCACATTCCAATTAGATAAGTTCGGTATATTACTTGCATCTTGAAACATACGATTCATATCAGTTACATTACTTACATTCCAACTAGATAAATCCTGTCCTGTTAAATTTGTTCCTGCAAACAAATAGCTCATACTTGTCATAGCACTTACATTCCAACTAGATAAACTCGGGATGTTTGTTGCTCCCTGAAACATAAATGCAGCATTACTTATATTTGGTAATGTCCAATTTGCTAAACTACTTCCACTTAGATTTGCACCGGCAAACATATAACTAGTATTGGTGACCGCACTCAAATTAGGAGCATCAGTAGCTTTAATAGCTAAAACTGTTCCTTGAAAAGCATTTGCCATACTAGTCCAGGCATTAGTTCCCCAACTATTTATCTCGGTTAACTTTAGTCTATCTCCAGTGCCATTAAAGAATATTCTTGGGAATGTTCCTGTAATTGCTACTTTATAGGTACCTGCAGTACTATAGGTCTTGGTTATATTTCCTGTTACTCCTGTACTTATACTTCCATCTCCCCATCTTACCGTATAATTATATCCTGTCCCTGTAGTTGGAATTGTAAATTGGTTAGATGCTGAGCTTCCTGCATTATTGGTCTTTACTGTCATTACAAATGGACATGTTCCCCAGATTGGTCTGGATAAACTCCATGCCGTTGCTCCTGCATCAAAGTTACTTGGTTGTGTCGGTATTTTACTTACACACCAATTGGATAGGTCTTGGTTAAAGCTACTATTATCTTGGAACATGCTTACCATATTAGTGACATTACCTACACTCCAATTACTTATATCTGAACCTGTGATATTTGCTCCTTGAAAGGCTTCACTCATATCTACTAGACTTCCTGTATTCCAATTTGTTAGATTGCTTCCTGTTATTGTTGCATTCCTAAATATTCCTTTCATGCTAGTTACGCTAGCAAGGTTTGGTATATCTGTTGCTGTAATATTTATATTGGTACCACTAAAGGCTCTCTCCATACTACTCCAGGATATTGTTCCCCATTGATTTATTTCTGTTATTTTTGCTTTATCTCCTGTGTTGTTGAAGTATATCCTTGGAAATGTTCCGCTTATTTGTACTTCATAGGTTCCTGCTACTGCATATGTCTTGGTGATTTTTCCTCTTACATTACTACTTGTTGTCCCGTCTCCCCAATTTACATCATAGTTATATCCTACTCCTATAATAGGTAGGCTAAATTGAGTTGTACCTGAGCTTCCTGTATTATCTGTCTTTACTTTTATTATAAATGGTGTCGTATTGGCTTTAGCTACTATTGCTCCATCTATTGGATTTATTACTACTACTTTTAGTTAGGCGTCTACTGCCCATACACTGATTCTATTATTAGTTGGATGTATTCCTACTAGGTAATTCTCTCCTGTTGAATCTTTTGGTATTTCTGCTAAATAGGTTGGAGCTAATTTGGAATTCAAATTTATACAGTCTACTGTATTATTGCCTCCACAGATTGCTTCGTATGTTCCACTTGGTATCTCTTCTGGGTATTTACCATTGTCTATTAAATACTGTTCTAATGTCTTTGAAATTGCATTTATATTTTGTTGTCTTACATTATCTCTCGCTTGTGCTAACTGTCTATTTGGATTTATTGATACTAATACTATTGATGCCAATATCCCTACCGCTGCTATTGTTAATAATAGCTCCAATAATGTAAAGCCCCCTCCTCTCCTTTTATTAAGCCTAATCATAATTTATTTTATTTTCAAGTATTATCTCTTTTTATTTTATCACTGTATTCTATTCATTGCAATATGCATGGGTATAAAACTAAAATAATTAGTTTTTTAAATAATTAACTCCACTCTTATCCACTCACGAGGCAGAGACAAGAATTTAAGTAAACATAAGCTCGATCCAACGCAAACAAAATACAATAAAAGAATATATCCTCCACTACAAATAATATTTAGGTTAATTTAATCCTATACTTAATTAAACATTAAACTTAAAGTGACAAACATCACCGTCTTGGATAACATAAGACTTGCCTTCTTGTCTCAACTTACCATTTTGTCTAGCCCCAGATTCTCCACCACAATCAACAAAATCCTGATACGATATTATATCTGCCATTATAAAGCCTCGCTCTATATCTGAATGTATTACTCCTCCAGCTTGTGGAGCTAGAGTTCCTTGTTTGACAGTCCAAGCTTTAGTCTCCTGCACTCCAGTGGTAAGGAAAGATATTAAGTCTAATAATTTATATCCCTCTTGAATAAGAGTATCTAGTCCACTCATTTCCCGTCCTAGCATTGCTAAATATTCGTTTTGTTCTTCTACTTCCATCAGACAGATTTCAGACTCTATTTTGATAGATAGTGGAATTATATTAGTGAATTTATCTTGTAATTCCTGACCGAGCTGATATGTCTCGTCTGTATTGGCTACATACATCATTGGCTTAGCGGTAAGGAAATTATAGGATTTGATAATTTCGAGCTCCTCTGGGGTTAGATCAGAATCTCTGATCGGAGTTCCAGATTCTATGAGTGGTAATATCTTTTGTAAAATTGGAAGGGTTTCTAAGGCTAATTTATCTTTTGACTTAGCCTTCTTCTCTACTTGGGGTAGGGCTTTGGTGATTTGATCTAAATCGGCTAATAATAATTCGGTATTAATAATGTCAGCGTCTTCAATCGGGTTAATTCTATTCTCTACATGAGTAATATCATCATCATGAAACACTCTAATCACATGACAAATAGCATCTACTTGCCTAATATTAGCAAGAAATGCGTTTCCCAGCCCCTCACCTTTGGAAGCACCTTTGACTAGTCCAGCTATGTCTATGAATTCTATGGTAGTGGGGATTACTTTGGCAGATTTGGAAATTTGAGCTAGTGTATCTAGCCTTTTGTCTGGGACTGGTACCACTCCTACATTAGGCTCAATGGTACAAAAGGGATAATTCTCTGCTGAGACTTGCTTTTTGGTCAGGGTTTGAAATAGGGTGGATTTACCAACATTAGGTAGACCAACAATACCAATTGATAAGGACATATGCTGATTAGTTATATAATATTTGCTAATATTATACTATAAAATTACTGATTCGGCTAGATTGGGAGGAGGACAAAAATACATTAGCTCAGTCCTCCTCCGTCACCTACGGTGCCACCTCCCCCAAGGGAGGACAGAGAGCAAAGACAAAGTAATCCACCCCCGCCCCATCCCCAAAAAGGTATGGGATGGACTAAAAGCCCTACGAAATTTATAATTTATAATTAATAATTTATAATTTTATATCTACCCTTGCTAAAAGCTTTATTTTATGCTATAATACATTTAATCTTTCGCCAGCTCTTTATTAATTACTTTACCTAAATCTGAGTATCTACAGATTTAATGTCCATTTATTATTATTGTATAGAATAATGTTATACGAAATTACTTATATCCTAAAACCAGAGCTAACTCTAGAAGAACAGTCTGCAGTTAACTCCAAACTAACTGATTTGATTAAGTCATTAGAAGGAACTGCTAATACAGTTGAAAGGACATTTTCAGCTGAAAGAGGTGGTACTGACGAGAATCATCTTCGTAAATTTGCTTATCCAATTAAACACTATAGACAGGGTTACTATTACACAACTACCTTTGAACTAGCCCCTACTAAATTAAAAGAATTCGAGTCTAATCTAAAACTTGAATCTGATATTCTAAGATTCTTGGTTGTAAAAGACTTTATTAACCTTAGTGAAATTCCTGTAGAAACTAAATCAGAGGAAGCAAAGGATGATAAAAGAAAAGTTGAAGACAACAAAGAATAGTTAATCTTTAATATAAAATTATATGTATCTTAACAAAGTCTATCTCATTGGGAATTTAACCCAAGATCCAGAATTCAAAGCACTACCAAGCGGTTCTTCTGTTACTACATTTAGTTTAGCTACTAATAGAACTTGGACTGATAAACAAGGACAGAGACAAGAAACTGCCGAGTACCACAATATTGTTTCCTATGGGAAGCAAGCTGAAACTATGAGTCAATATTTGAGAAAAGGTTCACTTTTATTCGTAGAAGGTAGATTGCAAACTAGATCCTGGGAGGCTCAAGACGGCCAAAAGAAGTATAGAACTGAGGTAATAGTTGACAACTTCCAATTTGGACCAAAAAATTCCGGAGGAAGCACACCTCGTCCAGATTCCAACCAATCATCAAATGTCAAACCAACTGCAATAAGTACTCCTCAGGAAGAATTGCCAACTGTGAACTTTGATGAAGACGAGATAGATTTAGAAGAAATTCCATTTTAATTAGTTAATTTAATAAGTACTATGCGTAACAACAAGAAGAAAGCCCCTAAAGTATGCTACTTTAGCACTAATAATGTGGCTATAGATTATAAAGATGCAGTGACTTTGAAGATGTTTATGACTCCTCAAGCTAAAATTGTATCTTCTAGAAGAACTGGTACTAGAGCCAACCACCAGAGAAATCTGTCCAAAGCTATCAAGAGAGCTAGATTTCTTTCTATTATTCCTTATGTAACTAGATAAACATATGCCTATTACACAATCAGCTATCAAAGCCCATAGACAATCTCTAAAGAAAAATGCAGAGAATAATATTGTAAAAAAAAGACTCAAAGCTACTGTCAAAGAATTCGTAGGTTATTTGTCTAATGATATTGAGAAAGCTAAAGAGTTAATCCCTAGACTATATAAAGCTATTGATAAAACTGCCAAAAGAGGAATCTTAAAAAAGAATTCCGCTGCTCGTAAAAAATCTAGGCTAATGGCTAAATTAAATCAAGCTGCGTCTGAGAAATAATATATCTTAATATAGAAACATAAAAGACTTCTATTTATATCTTAGAAGTCTTTTATGTTTCTAATAAGTTAATACCTATATTTTGCAATATAACATAAGGGTCTTGGCCTTCGAATTTGATAGAGTAATCACCTTCTATTAACTTTAGGTATATATATTTTAGATCTTTAAGCTCCCAATTACGTATGTTTTGAGATGTTTTTTGCAAAACATATGGATGTCCTTTGATATAATTATTATAGGACTCTCCTTCTTCTTGGGCCAATTTAATGATTAAAGCTGTTTTAATTTGACTTATTAGTAGAGCATATAGTGCTATACCTTCTATACCAATTTTTTCTATTGCCTGCAGAGCTGTTAGATATTGTCCATATTTATGTGTATAAATATAATCAGCTAATGAAAATATACTGTGATTAATTTCTAGCGGGAAAAGTGTTTCTAACATTGGTTTTGTGATTTTTTGATTACCATAGTAATTGTATATTTGATTGAAAATAAGTTCTATTTTATAAAAATCTACTATAAATTGAGTTTTTTTAGATTTATTACTTTCTTTTTCTTGTTTTTGCTTATGCTCCTGCCTCTGAATATCTACTAAATACATTATACTATCTCTTGCAATATCTAATCCCTGCTCTAAGCTCATCTGATGCAAATAAGCCATAGCTTTAGCTTCAGGTAGGTGGTCGTATTGGGTTTGTTTGGCTTGTAAATCTATTAATGTTTTGGCTAATGGATTGGTTTTAGGTATGTTATCAATTTCATAGAAGAGTAATATTGTCTCGGAATTATCTTTTATCGTGTTTAGTATTTTTTTAATTTTTGTATGAAAAGTTTTTGGTAAAGATGTGAGGCTTTTAACTATAATAAAACGCTTCTCCAAAAATAAAGAGTTATTATTAAAACTTTGTTTCAATTTTGCAAGTAAAGTATCTTCTGT
This sequence comes from Candidatus Parcubacteria bacterium, assembly GCA_041177485.1. Classification (GTDB taxonomy): domain Bacteria; phylum Patescibacteriota; class Minisyncoccia; order SW-4-49-11; family SW-4-49-11; genus CALRBF01. The sequence continues at coordinate 14,574 of JBEDBC010000002.1, forward strand.
TTCTGGTAACTGAATATCACTAAAGTCAAACACTTCTTGTTTAGCTTGTTTTTTTAGACCTAATTGTTGGATTGAGTGTAGCTTTTCTCTTGATCTATAGGTATCTTGTCCGGAAATCGATATAATCATAAAAAACCTTCCTCTACTTAGCTTGATTTATTAGTTTGACTCCCACTTTAGGCTTTGTCCTGGCTCTATAACTTGAATAAATGTCTGACCAGGGGTTAAACTAATCTCTTCTCCAGAATCACCATAAAATCTAATCATATCTTTAAATCCTGATTTTTTCCAAGTTATGTTTTTTTCTTTACCATTCTGATAAATTTTACCTTCTCCTTCACCATAAATAGTAACTTCATTGTATTGTCCTTCTATTTGTCTAGAGGATGCTCTGATTACAATAATATTTTTTGCTTTAATTTCAGAATTATTATTACCCCTATCTGAATCTTTTTGTCCTGACCAATATCTAGTATAAGTGTTACTATCTTTATCATACGCCCAGCTTGTTGCAAAAACACCTCCAAAACCAACATATAGAGTACCGTTTACTGAACTTGACTTATCGACTTCAACAGCTTTATTTCCCTTAAATTTATATCCTTCTAAACTAGTTTCTAGAGCATATCCTCTTGATTTAGCCAAATCTATAACTTTAGGTAAAGATACAAAACCATTATGTGGAGCTGGGACAGTACTTTTTCTAAAAAATGGACCGCTAGAAGATAGTGCATCTATGTCTGGAATTTTTCCTAAATCCTCTCCAGTATATCTCTTTCCAGATTTTAATTCATCTAGAGCAAAATGAGATCCTCCCCAATGAACATAAATAGAGTCCCAACCTCTAACCAAACTAATATAATCATGTCTAGCACTACGAATTGATCCCACTTCTTCAGGTAAATTACATACAAAAACCCCCATCAATCTAGTTACACTTCCAGTAATTACTGGCATTTCTACAACTATTTCTGCTTGACTCAAACCTGAAAGAGGTCTTGCAACAACATCACCTGCCATCATCACAGATATTGGTCTTTGTTTATAATTATCACACTGCAAACCACTTAAAGGACTTGTGTTTTCTAGTTTTTCTTCACTTAAATCAACAGTTTCCTCCAACTGAACATTAGACTCCGTAGTTGTTTCTTTTTTAATATCAATTATTTCTGTTGTGTCTTTGGATGATAGGAAGAAATAACTTCCTACACCAATAACACTAATGATAAATAAAATAAAAACTATAACTATATACTTTTCTTTTTTATTTAATGTAGCCCATCTTTTTAAAAATGTTTCCATATTATTTTTTAATTAAATCATTAATTTTTGATACTATTTCTGTTGGTGAATAGTGAGCCTTGATAATATAATCTACAGCTCCTAATTTTAGGCAGTTTTTGATTTTATTTTGATCATTAAGATTACTTAGAATAATAATTTTTGGATTAAAATCTTTATTTTTTTTAATATTAAACTGTTCTAACACTTCAAATCCTGTTTTAAATGGTAACATAATATCTAAAAGCACAACTTCATAATTTTCAGACAACATTTTTTTTAGTCCTTCTGCACCATCAGAAGCCTCAATTACATTATATTTGGCATCTTTTAACTTAATACTAACCAACTCTCTTAAAAATATATCGTCTTCGATTAATAAAATTGATTTTTTATTTTGTTCTGGCATATATTTGAGTATATTATAATTTACTATAATTGTAACATATTTAAGTGTTTTTTAGAATAGTATTTTTATTGTAATTAGTATGTTTAATGATATAATACTAATATATGAAGTTTAAGATATCATCCCACTATAAACCTAAGGGTGACCAGCCCCAAGCTATTGCTAAACTCAGCGATGGCCTGTATAAAGGTAAGACCCATCAGACTTTACTTGGAGTAACAGGCTCTGGGAAAACCTTTACGATGGCTCATTTGATTGAAAAATATCAAAAACCAACCCTGATTATATCGCATAATAAAACTCTAGCAGCTCAGTTATATCAAGAGTTTCGAGACTTTTTTCCTGAAAATAATGTACATTATTTTGTATCTTATTATGATTATTATCAACCAGAGAGTTATCTTCCATCTTCAGACACTTATATTGAGAAGGAGTCAATGACTAATGCTCAAGTGGAGAGACTAAGGCATGCCGCGACTCAGAGTCTTTTATCTAATAAAGATACCATTATAATATCTTCTGTGTCGTGTATTTATGGTATTGGATCTCCAGAGGATTATGGTAATTTATCTTTAATAATTGAGGTGGGTCAAAAGATTCAGAGAGATGATTTTATTAGGAGCTTAATTGCAATTCAATATAGCCGTAATGATATAGATTTTAAACCTGGATGTTTTAGAATCAAAGGGGACGTAGTGGAAATTCATGAACCAGGAGAAAAGCGATTGATTAAAATTAGTTTTTGGGGTGATACTATTGAAACAATTTCTTATAACGAATATCAAGACTCTATATTGGAGCAACTCCCGGCCAAATATATTGATGGCTATAGAATATTCCCCGCTACCCACTGGATTTCTACTAGAAGTAAAGTTGACAATATGATTCCTTTGATTAAAGAGGAAATGCTAACAAGAGTAGAGTTTTTTAAAAAACATAATAAATTAGTGGAGGCTCAAAGAATTGAGGAAAGAGTTAATTATGATCTTGAAATGCTTTCTGAGGTTGGTTTTACTAAGGGAATTGAGAATTATTCTAGATATTTGACTGGCCGAGCTCCAGGAGAACCTCCTTATACTTTGATTGATTATTTTCTAGAGGCTGATGCTGATTTCTTAACCTTAGTGGATGAATCTCATATTACATTACCCCAAATTAGAGGTATGCATAACGGTGATGCTGCTCGGAAAAAAAATTTGATTGATTTTGGTTTTAGACTACCTTCCGCCGCTGACAATAGACCGCTAAAATTTTACGAGTTTGAGGCTAAAATTCCTCATATAGTATATGTATCAGCCACTCCAGGAGAGTATGAATTAGCTAACTCCACTGAGGATAAAATTCACTTTATCCCTGAACTACGAAATTTCAAAGAGTTGCCTGATGGAATTGCCGAGCAAATTATTCGCCCAACTGGACTATTGGAACCAATTATTGAGATTAGACCTACCGACAATCAGATTCAGGATGTCATTGATGAGATTGGGAATATTATTCCAAAAGATGAGCGGGTTCTAATCCTAACTCTCACAAAGAGAATGGCTGAGGACATTGCGGATTTCTTGAAAGAGAAAAATATTAAAACCGAGTATTTGCACTCGGATATTGATACACTAGATAGGCCTGAAATTTTAACTAAGTTAAGGCAAGGAGAGTTTGATGTTTTAGTGGGGATTAATTTATTGAGAGAAGGTTTAGATCTACCAGAAGTTTCTCTAGTAGCTATTTTGGATGCAGATAAAGAGGGCTTCTTAAGAAATGAGACATCTCTCATTCAGACTATTGGTAGAGCAGCTAGACATAAGAATGGAAAGGTTATATTATACGCTAACAAAATAACCAAATCCATAGAAAGATCCATCGCTGAAACAGACCGTAGACGAGCTATTCAAACAGCCTATAATAAAAAACATAATATTGTACCTGAGGGAATCAAAAAAGACATACGCTCGAGTATTGTGAAAGATAAGAAAAAAGAATTACAAGAGCAAAAAGTAGCTGCTCTGGATATTACTGAGAGAGAGTTTATGATAGAGGAATTAACTAGACAAATGAATGAGTCAGCTCAGGCTCTAGATTTTGAGAGAGCTAAAGATCTAAGGGATGAGATTGCAATAATAAAGGCTTTAGATAAATAAAGTTATTATACCAAGACAAAATACTAATATCATAGCGACACCAACCCATTTCATATGTCCTAAACTATATGCGGGTAAAACTTCTCCCTGAACCTTAGCTTTCCAAAATGTCAAAACAATTAATATGGATAATATTCCCACACCTATTCCGCCCGAATACTGAATCATGGTATCAAATTTAGCCCAATCAAATAAAAGGACAGCCATTGAAGGTAAGGTAGACAAAATAATAGCTATATTTTTATTCATTTTACCAAAAGACATATAGGCATCTACCATAGAAAGACCCATTGTAATATAAGTACTCATCATTGCTATAATAGCAAATACACTGGTTATAATTAAGACTTGTTGTCCCATATTTTCTCCCAGAGAAATAATAGCTACAGGAGTAACAGATGCTCCAGAAACACCAATTACAAGAGAAACAAAAATGCTATATAGTAAAATTGGTATCCAAACTCCTAATTTTATAACCGTCTTCATTTGTGACAAACTATTCTTACCTAATATAGACTTTATATGTGGAATAGCTATTACTCCAAAATATGAAAACAAAACTGCTCCATATGGTTTAAAAATATCTGAAAAAGAGGAGCTTGGTTTAATTTGAAATTGATTCCAGTCAATACTTTGAGTATAAATAGATCTAAGCCATAAAGTTAAAACTATTAATACCATCCCTGTTACAAATATACTATCCCACCTACTAACTACTTTTAGTCCTTTAAATACAAGATAAACCCCAATGGTAAAAAATACAATTGACCAATTAAATGATTCAGATGGTAAAACAAAGTTCATAATATCACCAACACCTCTTATATATGCAGCCATACCTCCGTATATAAGGATTGTGAATGAAAACAAAGCTAAAAGGTATCCCTTTTTTCCTAGATATAATTTGACTAGCTCAGGAATATGTAAATTTTTTTTAGTTCTGAGAATAACCTCTCCTAACATCATATTCAATACCATCATAACAACACCCAAAACCAGAAGATAAACTATACCCACCCAATAACCGGCATAATATATTGTATAAGGTAAAGCCAATACACCAGCTCCTACAATTGTCGCTGTAAGAACAGATATAGCTTGTATGAATTGATATTGTTTTAATTTTTTTATCATTTTTAATAATTCTCTTTTGTATTATAACATATTATTCCAAATAAGAATAGATCTCTATATTAAAGTGCTTATATAAAGACTCCAGTGGCCAGTTTATTGCGCCAACTGGATTTGTAAGATACTTTTGGAGTTGTATATACTTATCTTTACCCTTGATTAGAATTATAATTTTATCTGAGTTATAAATATATTCGGGACTCAAACTTAGTCTATCTCTAGTTGGATAATTGGCTGTAGCTTGTGTGATTATGGCTTTATCTAAATTGGAATTATCCCAGTACGCTCCCCCTGCAAAAAGTGAGGCGAAATGCCCATCCATACCCATACCGAGTATAGTGATTCCAAGTTTTTGGGGAAGCTGAGACTGTGCCCGAGCTAATGAATCTTGAATTTGGTCTGAATATGCAAATCTAATAATTTGCCTAAAATTCACCCCCTCAAAACTCTTAGCTATACTTTGCCAATTAGATTCTGGATCGGTGTCTGGGACATGTCTCTCATCTACTTGGATTAAGTTGATTTTTGAAAAATCTAAACTTTGCTTAGATAATTCTTTATAAATTACAAAAGGAGTGGTGCCACCTGACACAGCCAAGTTAGCTTCTCCTTTAGATTGAATTTGCTCATATAAATTATTAGCTACAACTTTGGTACTAGCTTGAATCCAATCTTGTTCTTGCGTGAATGTATGTATATTCATATATGATATATTATACCACATTATAAATATGTTATAATATATAAAAG
>JBEDBC010000003.1:0-6565 GCA_041177485.1 Candidatus Parcubacteria bacterium
TCTAATCTAATGCATCTTGCTCAAAAAATGATTTTAGATTATCAAAGAGACCGATTATATTGGAATTTAAATACTGTACGTGGGCAAAAGCATATTTTTAGATTAAGACATCCAATAAATACAACCATACAAGACGTATTAAATATACACGGGCTCAGTACAAAAGATCTTACCCCTAATGAGTTAAAAGAACTAAACGAAATATTATCTAATCTATGATGCTTTCTATAAAAGAAAGCATTTTTTCTATTTATAGATTTATTAAACAAAAAAGAGGGTTTCCCCTCTTTTTTTGATTTGGACTATCGCTTTGCCCACTGTGGAGACTTTCTTGCTTTTTTGAGTCCTGGTTTTTTTCTTTCCTTTCCTCTAGGATCACGAGTTAGATAATTATTATCTTTAAGTTGTTTTTTCAAACTTTCATCATATTTTACAAGAGCTCTGGCAAGACCTAGTTGAATAGCATCAGCTTGACCAGTTACTCCTCCTCCTGTAACCCTTACGGTTATATCAAAATTTTCTACTCCAAGTACTGATAAAGGTTTGGTAACATTGTTTTGATGATCAGATAAATCAAAATAATCTTTTAATGATTTATCATTGACCAAAATACTATGTTCTTTTTTACGGGATAAAGTAACTCTCACTCTAGCAGTAGCAGCTTTTCTTCTTCCCACTCCTTCATAATAATGACTTGCTTTGGTTGTAGTAGTTGTGGCCATAAATTATTTAGTTATATCGTTCTTATGTAATACTAGTCTAGCTAACATTTTAGCTCTTAGTCTATTTTTAGGAAGCATACCGTATACAGCTTTTCTAAGAACTTCTGTTGAGTCTTTTGCCATTTGCTTATCAGCAGTTATAGACTTAATTCCTCCAGGATATCCACTATGCCTGTAATATGTCTTTGAGGGTAGCTTATTAGGGTGAATTGATAATTTGTTAGTATTATAAACTATCACTTTGGCTCCACCATCAATATGATATTCGAAGTTAGCTGAGTTTTTACCCATTAAAAGTGTAGCTACTTCTGTAGCAAGAGCCCCTAATCTTTTATTGTCTGCATCAATGGTAATAATTTCTCTCTGCATATTATATTACTTAACTAATTCAATTACGGCCATTTTACTAACATCACTTACTCTAATTGGAGCTTTGATAATTCTAGTATATCCTCCAACTCTATCTGAATAAGTCGGCGCAATCTCATCAAATAATTTATGAGTAGCATTCTTAGTCAAAAATCTAAGCACATATCTTCTGGATGCAACAGAACCCTTTTTAGCATGAGTAACCATTCTCTCAACAAAAGGTTTGAGAGCCTTAGCTTTTGCTTCAGTTGTGGTAATTGAACCACGTATAATTAAATCATTAGAAAGACTCCGCAAAAGGGCTTTCCTTTGCTCTCTATTTCTTCCAATCTTATGTAACTTATTTCCCTTATTCATAGTCGTGTGATCCTGTTAATGTTGTGCATTGTACCTTATTTCTTGTATTTATGCAAGTGTAATATCATACTGAGCTATTTGCTCTGATATTTTTTTGATTGAAGCTACGGATAAACCTTTTATTTCTGACAAGTCAGACTTAGTAAACTGAGCCAATTGTGCAACATTTTTTATACCTGCAGTCTCCAGAGCTTTTATTGTCCGTTGTGGTAGGTCTAAGGTATCAATTTTGATACTAGAAGTTTCTAGACCAGAGTCAACTTCCTTCACTACTTCTTCTTTTTGTTCCAATTCAAAATAATCTCCTGCAAGTACAGAAAACTGCTCTACCAAAATCGCGGCAGATTTTTGTATAACCTCTAATGGGGATATACTTCCATCTGTAGTAATATCAAATAAAACTCTATTGTAGTTGGTTTTATCTCCAACACGAGTATCTTCTACATCATAAGAAACTCTTACAACTGGAGTAAAAATTGAGTCAACTGCAATAAGACCTACTTCTGCTTGTCCAGCTTGCTCAGTATCTCTTCTAAATCCAACACCATTTTCAATCAATAATTCCATTTCAATTTTAGCGTCTTTACTAGTAAGAGTCAAAATTGGGGAATCTGGATTTACTATAGTTACTCCTCCTGGTAATTTTAAATCTGCACCTGTGACTAGTTTTGCTCCCTGAGCTTTTAGGGTTAACAGTACTGGAGAGTCAATCACAGCATTAAATCTAAGGGCTTTGAGGTTAAGAGTAATATCAATGACATCTTCTAGAACATTAGGAATTGTTGTAAATTCATGACTAACTCCTTTAATACTATATCTTGTAACGGCTACCCCTTCAAGAGATGATAGCATAACTCTTCTCAAGGAGTTAGCGATTGTAACTCCGTATCCAGGGTTAAGAGGCTCAATAGAGTAGATTGATTGGGATGAGCTGACTTCTTTAACAAGTACTGGTGGTTTAGGAAGAATAATGTGTTTAGGCATAGATGTATTGGATTATTATTATCGGGAATAATACTGAATCACGAGAGCGATATCGAAGTTTTGACTTAGCTCTTCTACTCCAGGAGTGTGTGCGACTTCTATAGATTGAGATTTTTTATCTAAAGTCAACCAGCTTGGCAAAGTAGAATCTTTCAGCCTTTCTTTATATTCAGCAACTAGCTTGGATTTAGTAGATGAATAACTAATTACATCTCCTGGCTTTACTATAAAACTTGAGATTGTAACTTTTTTACCATTCACCAATATATGACCGTGCAAAATCATTTGCCTAGCCTGCTCTCTAGTCCCAGCCATCTGAGCTCTATATACAGCATTGTCTAGCCTGCTTTCAAGAATACGAAGTAGAGCTGTAGGTGTTGGTTCAGAATCAATAAGAGCTTTTTCATAAAAACGACGAAACTGTTTTTCTCTTAATCCATATACGTACTTAACTTTTTGCTTTTCCTGTAATTGTTTTCCGAATTCAGAGACTGAACGACGACGCTTTGCCCCATGCACTCCAGGAGCCTTAGCTAATTTTTCTTCTGAAATTTTAACCTCTGGGAAGATTTTCTCTCCAAACTTTCTACAAATTTTAACTTTTTTACGACTATACATATCTTATTATAAACTCAATTATACTCTTCTAGGCTTTCTTTGACGTGTTCCATTGTGGGGAACTGGTGTTAAGTCTTTTATCGACATGATGTTAAGACCAGCAGCTGCAAGACCCCTAATAGCAGCTTCTCTACCAGGACCAACACCCTTAATAATAACCTTTATATCCTGAAGACCTGTTTTTTTTACTTTCTCAACTACTGTCTTTGATACCATAGTAGCTGCGTAAGGAGTTGCCTTTTTAGCTCCCTTAAATCCTAAGGATCCAGCAGATGACCAAGCCAAAGTATTTCCTGACAAATCAGCCAGAGAAACCATTGTATTATTATAGGTTGAAAGAATATACCCAGTTCCTCTAGAAACTTTTTTCTTGGATGAAGTCTCTTTTATTCCTACTTTTAATCCAGATGATGTATCTCCTTTCTGTGCTACGCGCTTCTTTCCCATATTAAAATTTACTTAATGATTATGTCTTCTCTACCTTACGTCGCCCACTTCCCATGGTTCGAACAACATTTCCCCTAATGGTTCTTGAGTTAGTTTTAGTTCTTCCCTTGATAGGTAGTTTTTTTGAATGCCTACTACCTCTATATGAATTTATATCTTTTAGCCTTTTAATATTATTAGCAATTTCTCTTCTTAAGTCTCCCTCAATCTTATAATTTTTTTCAATACATTCTTTTAAAAGAGTAATTTCTTTTTCAGTCAAATCTTTAGCTTTCTTATATGAATCAATACCAGTAATTTCTAAAACTTTTTTAGACCTAGTCAATCCAACCCCATATATATAGGTAAGAGCTATTTCAATGTTTTTATACTCTGGGATTACAACTCCTGCAATTCTAACCATAAATTCAATATATTATATTATCCTTGTCTTTGTTTGTGACGTGGATTAGCATCACAAATAACGCGAATTACTCTATTACGCTTGATAACCTTACACTTATTACATCTTTTTTTAACTGAAGCCTGAACTTTCATAGGGATTCTTAATTTCTTCTAGTAATTCTTCCTTGTGCGAGATTATAAGCACTAAGCTCTACAGTAACTTTATCTCCAGGCAATACTTTAATGTAATTCATTCGCATTTTACCTGAAAGATGTGCTAATATCTCTGATTTATTCTCTAGCATAACACGAAAGGTTGTATTTGGCAACACCTCACTAACTATTCCTTCCTGGACAAGTAAGTGCTTCGAGTTCAAATCTTGACTTTCGGGCATAAGATATATAGCTCTACATAAATAATCTGTCTTGTATTATATGATACTTTTAAAATTTTGTCAACAGTCTTAGTTCCGATAAACATAGGTCAAAATATCACATTAAATTTTATAGCTACTATAATAAGATTAACTTGGGAAACAAGTTGGTATATAAAAATAAAATACCCTTCCTTCTCCTTCTAGACTCTGTTAGTGTAAAGGGAGGTAAGAGTACTTTATTTTTGCTCTATTTCTGATAACCTCGTTATATATATTGAGATTATCAGAAAGTAGATATTCTTTTCTAATCTTTGGCTAACGCCTTTTTATTTTTGCCAAAAGAGCTTTTTTAGGTTGACAAATTGATTTTTATTTAAATTAAACGATTGTTTGTTTAGGTGTTTATTTAATTTTGTAAAGATTAGAGCAAGAATTCAATCACAAGTATTTATATAACTAATTTTGATACTTAAAACATACTTGTGATTGTATGATTACTCTAGCACCTTACTCTTTTATTTTATCAAAGCAAAGAGTTCCATACTAGAGGACTTATCCACAATTATTTAATTTGATCTAAAAGATATTTCATAGATTCCTGTGAAGAAGCCATTATAATATAACTACCGCTACTTGACACATCTAAAGAGTCTGTTGGAGAAGTATAATTATAATAATAATTATTAAATACAGCTCCATTAGCGTTGGTTACTGTGGAAGTTTTAATATCAGGACTATTAACTATTCGGGATGGAACATTTAGTGAAAAACCTGAGAGATCTCGTGGCATAGATGTAGACCATGAGTCAACCAAAGACTTCGTATCTTGATTAACATTTAATTGTAACGTAGCCGTAAACTTGTATACTCCTTGTTGGTTATAAGCATATATACGATAATCAACAATATTATTTATAATTGCTGGTGGCATTGTAATCCCCAAAACAGAAGCTAGATCTATAATTGATATTGGGTTTCCATCTTTGGTTAGATTAATTTCTACTAAGGGATCTTTCTGTGAGCTAAGGGTAGACAAAATAGTTTTTCTAATTGGCTCAGTATCAACAAAGGCAACGTTAATTTTAGATGAAGGACTGAACAAAGGAGCACTAGAGTTTTCTGTAGGCTCTGTGATTGTGTCAGTATTATCTTGAGTAACATTGTTTTCAGTATCTGTATTTGAGACTTGTGTAGAAGGAAGGAATCCTGTCCTATCGAAATAATAATAAACACCTCCACCAATTAATGATAGCAAGACCATTACTATAACTAATCCAAACTTACTTTTAGATTTAGTTTTTAATACATCATCATCTAAAGAAGAAGGGTTAAAACTAAATTCAGGAGAAACGCTTGGGGTATTGGTAGGATTTAAATTCGAATCCAAACTCTTACTAATAGAGTTATCTTCAAAATCAACTACTCCTAGTCCTGAAGAGGAAGAAGAGACAGAAGCTGAGGTCGCAGTATCTAGAGGCAAGTCCAAGTTTTCGTCTAAAGCAGAGAATCCAGATGACAGAGAGTCCGTATTTGAGTTTAAAGAAGGTGATTCTTTTACTACTTCTTTAAAAGGCGGTATTGGTTTGGGCTTCACAATAGAACTGGAACTTGGACCTTGGAATCTGTCAGAATTAGAAGAGGAAATACTGTCGTTCATATTAGTCAAGGGCTGATTGGAGTTAGATTCAGACATTCCATAAGCCTTAACTTCACTACCTACACTTGGATTAATAGAGTTAGTAGGTGAAACAACTCCCCCTATATTAGATTTATTTGGCGTAGGCACAGACATATTTGTCCAAGAGTAATTTTTTGACTCATTTTTAAAATTATTATTAACAGGGACATCTTGTTTTGGAGTAGAAATAGATTGTGTTTGAGTTTTGACTCCAGATGATAAATTATTGGGTGGTGTAACCGGAGAACTTAAATCAGGTCTTGCTTGAACAAAATTACCAGCTTGCTGCAGCCTATCTTGTGGCGCAGTTTTATCATCTGATAAGTCTGTTTTTAGAGTTCTGAGAGTCCCTGTAATTGTATTTTGATTTTGGTCTGCCATAGTTTTGTGATTTTATATTATGCTTACTTACTACTCAAGATGAGGTGTTAAACTTATTTTACCATCTTCATCTACTTTTTTAACACGAACACGGATACTTTGATTTAATTGTACCACATCTTCAACACTATTAACATGATCTTTGGATAATTCAGAAATGTGGATAAGTCCATCAACACCAGGTCTCAAGTTAATAAAAGCGCCAAAAGGCATTATTTTTACAACTTTACCATCAATAATGTCGCCTT
>JBEDBC010000004.1:0-5497 GCA_041177485.1 Candidatus Parcubacteria bacterium
AGAAATCCCTCCCCATGATTTTTTGGTGTTTGATATACCCCAAAAATCGTAAAATTTTTTCGCATTTTTCTTCGCTTCTAATATTGATTCCCACTGTAAAAGAGGTGGTGCCATTAGATTCCTATTTTGTGAACTAGATGCTCCATGTAAATATATTCTTTGTTCTGTTGTGTCTAAAATTATATTAGCCGCCAAAATTTTATTATCATGTTCTGCTACTATTAAAGAAGTTTTTAGATCAGATGATACTAATTCTAAAAGGTGTCTATAATGATCTGGTCTATGTATTGAGAAAACTCCTCTTTGGCTTGTTTCTTGCATCAATTCAATAAAATTATTGAAATATTTATCAAAATCTTTATTTTTCTTTTGTATTGTTTTGATTTGCACACCTTTTTTCTTTGCTAATCTGATATTATACCTCATTTTAGAGTGCATATTTTTTAGTAAGTCATCTTCTGATAAACTCAAATCCATTATTTGAGTTTGGTGGGGTAGTCTTTCTACTTTACTCACTCGTATTTTTACTTGTTGAAATAGTTGATAGTAATTATTATATATATCCTGTGCTGGTTCAATTAAAGTAAACACTGCATTATATTTTTTGGATAAATTTTTTATATTATCCCAAAACTCCTGTATCTCTGATTTTGATAAATTAGATTTATATAATATAGGTCCTCTGGGTATATAAATTTGATTATATCTATGAATTAATTTATAGATATATATCTGGGCAAATATAGTTGGCTGATTGAGATTATCTTTGATTAAAATTCTTTCTACTTTCAGATAATCTTTTGATATAAATTTTGCCCAATCTGGGGATTGATAGTATTCAAATATATATTTCGGTATTTCAGCCTGTGATGATAGAATCATAAAGATTGTGTTTGTAGATTTTCAGCAATTTCCAATACTTCAGACATAGAGCTTAACCCGTTTACTGAGCCTATTTCTCTTAGTACTGAAGATGCCTGTACTGCACCCCATTTTAGAGCTATTTGAATACTACTTGAGTGTATAAATCCGGCTAAAAATCCAGCAGCAAAAGCATCTCCTGCACCTGTAGTTTCAGCTACATGTTCTATTTTACGAGATGGAATATGAAAAATATTTTCTTCTGTACTTGCATATGCTCCATTATTACCGTCAGTCATTACTACCATAGGTACTCCCATATTATGTAGTAAATTTATTAAGTTTGGGATTGATTCCTCAGATGTATGATTAGTTATTTGCTGTGCTTCCTCTTTATTGACAAATGTAATACTTGTATAAGGTAGGAGACTTTGAATTAATGATAGATTATTTTTGAGTAAATAAGATCCCGGATTGAGAGCAATCTTATATGGATTATCTTCATTAAAAGCAATATTTTTTAATAGTTCTTTACTTCCTTCGCTGACTGATGTGATATACATCCACTCTGTTTGTGGTAGGGTAATTTGTGTGTAATCTTTTGGTTGGTGATGTGATAAAACTATCCTCTCTCCTTCAATAGAAAGAATAGATGATTGATTGATGCTAGACTTGTCTGACTGCACAACATAAGCTGTATCAATCCCAGTATTTTTGATTATATGCAAAATATGATTGGATAAACTATCAGTACCAATAGAGGAGATTAATGCTGTTTTTATTTGTAGTGTATTCAGACCATAGGCTAGATTAAATGCATTCCCACCCACTGATTCTATGATCTTTGAAACCGGTATCTTGTGGCCAATTTCTAAACTCAAGATAAAGTTCCCTGGATTGCTAGGCGAAGGTAGTATGGGTATATTTGATAACAACAAAAATCTATCTAAAGTAATATCTCCAATTACGGCGCACTGGTAACTCATATCATTTAATCTTTAATATTTATTGTTCTTTTTTTTGTGCCAGTAACTTTAAATGATATTGTGGTATGCGAAATATCCTCCCATATTTTGGGTGTTTTGCTAGCCCATTCAACTAATAATATGTTTTGGGGATTTTTAATTAAATCTAAAATTCCTAAATCCAAAACCTCCCATTCTTGATTAAGTCGGTATAAATCAATATGGTATATAGTATGGGTATTGTCACTAGTATTATATGGCTTCATAATAACAAATGTTGGACTTGTGACTGATTGTGTAATTCCAAATGATTTTATAAACCCTTGACTAAAAGTAGTTTTTCCACCGCCTAATTCACCTTCTAATAGCACCAAATTAGGTCTTTTATGTTCTAATATCTCTTGTGCAATTTTCTGGGCTACTTCTTGGGTGTCTTCTACAGAATTGGTAATTATTTCCATATCTCAATTTTATAGCACCTTAACTCCTAAAACTCTTTCTAGTTCAGCAAAGTCTGTTGTATGATCTAATACCTTTAGTATACCAGATACTTCCAGTGTTGTCATTCCTTCCTCTATAGCTAAACTTTTTATAGCATCAGTAGAAGCTCCATTTATTATAGATTCCTTTATCGCCGGACTGATAACCAATACCTCAAAAATTGCTGTTATCCCAAAGTATCCTGTAGGGTGATCTGGAGTGGAGTTAGCCTGTAAGATGGTTTCAGGTATATTATCATGATATCTTTCTGGCAGCCTTGATTTTATAAGTTCTTTTTGCTCGTTAGACAATGTTATTACTGTGGCATTGCTAGGATCTATTTTTCTTACTATTCTCTGAGCTATAGTGACATTCACAAAGGCTGATATTTCTGACAAACCAACACCCAAATCATAGAGTCTCAAAATAGCTGAAGCTGCGTCATTTGTATGCAGAGTTGATAGTAACAAGTGACCGGTTGCAGCAGTTTGCATAGCTACTTTTGCTGTTTCATTATCTCTAATTTCTCCAATTAACACAATATTAGGGTTTTGTCTTAGGAGGGCTCTGATGGCATTTGGGAAGCTGTAGCCAGTCTCTTCGTTTATGCTAGTTTGTAGTATTCCAGACAACTTATACTCAATAGGGTCTTCTATGGTGATAATCTTCACACCTGGTTGATTGAGTGTATTAAGAGTCGCATACAGGGTTGTGGACTTACCAGCACTTGTAGGTCCCGTTACCAAAATTAATCCGGTTGTAGCTTTAAGCTGATCTTGTAATAATCCAATATTGTAGGAATCCATTCCGAGATCATCTAGTCCAATATTAGCAATATCTGACCTCAAAATACGTAGTACTATGGTCTGTCCGTATCCACCAGGAATAATAGATACTCTGACGTCAAAGTTTTTTTCAGTAAATATTGTGAATCTACCTTCTTGAATTGTATTAGCTACATCAAGGGCAAGTCCTGAGAATATTTTAATCTGGTTAAGAATTTGTGGGTATAACGATTTAGAAACTCTAGCTTCCTCATATAATACGCCATCAATTCTAAAGCGAATTATTAGATCATACATATCAGGCTCGAGATGGATATCGGTTGCCCTTTTGGTCAATGCCGCATTGGTAATTGCGGTCAATTGATCATTGATAGACATCGACTCTGATATATGACTAATTTCTGGTAGAGGTGTATCAGATTTTTTTATGCGTATTCCTCTTGATAGAGCAGAGGTCAATGTTGCCTCATAAATTTCTTCTACATATGAGATATCTCCGGCCACTGAAATTACTTCCTCTAAAGAAGTCTCTCCATCTATTGCATGTAATACGCCATCTTGGAAAAGTGTAATCATTCCGTTTTCTATAGCTTTACGGAAAATTTTGAATTCCGGTACACTAGATACGATTAAGTCTTTTATATTGTCTTTGGACTCAAATAACTCGTACAAGGCTAGACGTCCTTTATATCCGATACCATAACACTTTGGACACCCTTTTGGTCTATATAATTTTGTTATATCTTGTGGAACTGTAACATTAGATTTAGGTGATATAATTGCTAAAGCGTGACTAATGGCTGTCAGCTCTTTTTCATCTGGTACGTATTCTTCTTTACAATCACATAGTCTTCTGACTAGTCTCTGAGCCACAAATAGATTCATAGCAGAGATAATAAGTTGTGGGGCTACCCCAAATTCTTTTAGTCTGGTTACAATCCCAACTGAATCATTGGTATGAATTGTAGAGAAAACTAAATGCCCCGTAATGGAAGCATTAACCGCAATATTGGCAGTGTCATGATCTCTAATCTCTCCAACCATGATTACATCTGGATCCTGTCTTACTATTGCTTTTAATCCATTTGCAAATGTATATCCTTTTTTATTGTCTACCTGCGTCTGATTAATATTTTGGAGGCGGTACTCAATTGGATCCTCAAGAGTGATTATATTAGTCTCAGTTCTATTAACGTAGTTCAAAAAGGAATAAAGGCTTGTGGTTTTACCGGAACCAGTTGGCCCAGATAGCATAATCATTCCCTGAGGTTTATCCAAGTTTTTTACAATAATGTCCAAGAAAGAAGGTCTTATACCAAATGAATATATGTCTAAATTATGAATCTCGGTGTTTAGTAATCTCATTACTATTATTTCTCCAGTTTTACTTGGTAAAATTGAGACTCTAACATCTATTGCTTTTTGCTCTACATCCTTTTCATCTACAATTACTATTGTAAACCTACCATCTTGGGCAGTAGTTTTAATATTAAGCACTAAGGATGATAAGTTTTTTACCCTGGATATAAGTGCTTTATAAAGTTCTAAATCAAAGTTCAAAATATCCTGAAGAACTCCATCAATACGATATCTTAACCTTGTCACATCACCCTTCGGTTCTATATGGATATCGCTAGCAAGAGAAGTAATCGCTCCAGCACAAATCATCTGAATTAGCTCCGAGGTCTCGACAGAGTTAATTTTACGAGCGAATCCGTCTAGAGTAAGCACATCTCTTTCTGTCTCAGCTATAATATCCATCGGTATTTTTAATTTGTCTTTTACTATTTCTCCTCTATCTTGTAGGAAATCGTAAGTAGCATATCCCTTTTCTAGACTATACTTAGAAACTAAAAATAAGTCCACCTTATATTCTTTTTGGTAAAACTTCTGAAGAATTAACTGAGTTATTGGGTTATTAATATCCCTAACTGCTATTTTAAGATGTACTCCTGATCTATCAAAGATTACCATTTCAGCCTGTTTGGATTGATCTTTTGTTAAAATTCTCAGTGCGTCGGGATTGATTGGTATAAATTGTAGGTTAGTGTAGGCTATGCCCAGACTATCAGCTAATTTTTGAATAGAGGCTTCTTCTTCTTTCTTACGAATCGTAGCTAAATTTAAATCAACAACTTTATCAGAGTGTAACTTGTCTCTAAAGCCAGGACGATAGTTTTGTTTATCTTTATTTAATGTATTCATATAATTATATTGTTTTTATAATTGTAGCATGAATTTTATTTATTGTCTAAGATAATAATAATATTGTAGAAATTTCCTCAATAGCGTCTTTTAGTTTTCCTAGGTATAGTTTGTTGAGTGTTTTAATTGTCCTCTACATACCAAATAATTGGGTTGGGTGGAAAGTCAGATAATTCTTTTACTTCTTTGGAGAAGGTGTCG
>JBEDBC010000005.1:0-2613 GCA_041177485.1 Candidatus Parcubacteria bacterium
AAGTTATATTTAATATTATCGTATTTAATTTTAGTATAAATATTTATTATAATACTCATTATATACCTGACTATTAATAAACTTATATTTTCATTATTCTAAAATCTTATTTTAGCCTCAAAAATTGTACGGATATTATATTCAAATGTTAAAAATATTATACCATAAAACATTATATATAAACCATTATTTGATGTTTTTATTGACAAATTTTGGTGTATAGTATATAATATTTTTGAATCTAAAATCATTAGACAAGGTTGATTTTGAGTCAAGACATATGTCTGTTTGTTCCGTTTTGAAGTTCGAATTCCTTGTATTTAGTTAAGAATCCTATTAGTACCTCTGTTTTTAAATTATCCAAAAACCAGGTGACACGATTCATAAAAAATGCCACAAGGCATACACAAGATAAATTTAGTTGGATTATTCTTACCTTAGTCGTAGGTTTAGTTGTATTTAGTAATATAGCTTATGCGGGTAAACTACCTCTTGGGTCTACATTACTTAATAGTAATAACTTAGGGGGTCCTTTAGACGCTTCACTTGCTTCTGTTGGGGTATTGCAAGGTAGTGGAATATTGGGTATGCCAAATGAAGATGAGTTATCTAACGATATTCAGTCTACTGATTCTAATGTCATTAACGGTATTAATGCACCTGAGGGTTATACTGTTGAAGATAATTCTCCAGTAATAAGAGAATATATAGTTCAAGATGGTGACACATTAGAAAGTATTGCTCAAAAATTTGGGATCACAGTTGAGACTATAGCTATAGCCAATGGATTAAAAGACTTAAAACAAAATCCAGCGGTTAATACCACTCTTTCAGTATTGCCTCAAAATGGAATTAAAGTTGCAATTACTGAGAATAATTCTCTGTCTCAAATATCATCTAAATATAATGTGTCAGAAGATATTATTAGAGAATATAATAATATTCAGGATAATTTACCCTTAGGATCAACTATTATAGTACCCGATGCTAAGGTACCTGATAACGAAAAGCCTTTCCCTACAGAATCTCAATCTAAACAAAAATCTAGAATAGCATCCAAAAGATCCAACCCTGTAAAAACAGTTAACTTACCTTCTAATGATGGTTACTTTGGTTATCCGACTACAGGTCGTAACTATGGTAGAATCCACTCAAACAACGGGGTAGATATTAGTAACTCTTGTGGAACTCCTATTTATGCATCTGCTGACGGTGTGGTCACAACTTCACAAAACGGATGGAATGGTGGTTATGGGAACTATATCAAAGTAACACATCCTAATGGAGTTGTAACCCTTTATTCTCACCTGAGTACAAGAGATGTACAAGTTGGAGCCAACGTTACAAAAGGTCAATATATCGGGGCTATGGGAACAACAGGAAATTCTACTGGTTGTCATTTACACTTTGAAGTTAGGGGAGCTAGAAATCCTTTAGCTAGATAGGTATTAAAAATACTATACAAAAATAAATAATAGTTATATAATATAATTATATTAATACAATTTATATGAGTGAAACTAACAATGAAGATAAAAACTTACAGGAAAAAGTTACTGTAAGTCCAACTGAACGACAAAAAAATATTGCAGCTGTATGCTATGTTTTCTTTTTAATAGGTCTATTTACTGTTGAAAAAGAATCTACATTTGTTAAATTTCATATCAAACAGTCTTTGACATTGTTAATACTGGCTATTTTAGTTAATGTTTTAACAGTTATACCTATTCTTGGATGGATTATATATCCATTTGCTATGATTTTTATTCTAATATTATTTGTAATGGGTATTTTAAATGCCTTAGCTGGACAAGAAAAAGAACTGCCTATTATTGGTAAGTACGCCAAAAATCTAAGTATTTAAATAGTTTTTTCTCTATATTGCAGAGCTTCTGCAATATGTGTTATTTGAATATCTTTAGAATTAGCTAAGTCAGCTATAGTTCGGGATATCTTTAGTATTCTATTATAAGCTCTAGCCGATAAATTCATCTTATTGACAGCTTGAGATAGTAGTTGCTGCGAAGATTTATCTAAAATACATATTTCTTGGATTTGTTTTATATTCATTGAACTATTAGTTTTGATCCCCATACTCCTAAATCTAAGCCTTTGTATTTCTCTTACCTTTTCTACTCTTTTTCTAATTTCCTCTGAAGACTCTTCCAAAACATCCGATGGCTGAATTAATTCCTCAGTTTTAACCTTTTCTATATTTATAATCATATCTATTCTGTCCAAAAGTGGACCTGAAATTTTTTGCTGATACCTTACAATTTGAGCTTGAGAACAAATACACTCTCTATCATTATCCGTAAGATAACCACAAGGACATGGATTTTGGCTGGCAATAAGCATAAAATCTGCTGGGAAAGTAAGCGAACCTTGAGCTCGTGAAATTGTAATAATTTTGTCTTCCAAAGGTTGTCTCAAACTTTCTAAAACCAATCTTGGAAATTCCGGAAATTCATCCATATAAAGCACTCCTCTATGTGCAAGGCTAATTTCTCCCGGCTTTGGAAAACTACCTCCCCCTATCAGCGAAATTGAGGATGCAGTGTGGTGAGGAGACCTAAAGGGACGGCTAATAATAAGAGGTTGATCTGAATTAAG
>JBEDBC010000006.1:0-39127 GCA_041177485.1 Candidatus Parcubacteria bacterium
AGTAGAGATACAAGCTTTAATATTGGAACAGGGTTTAATAATTGGGTTTACAGCCTCGCCCTCCAAAGTGATGGCAAGATCCTAGTAGGAGGAGATTTTACAAGTTACCAAGGAGTGGGAGCAAATTATATAATCCGATTAAATAGTGATGGTAGTAGAGATACAAGCTTTAATCTAGGTACGGGGTTTAATGATAGTATCGCAAGCCTCGCCCTCCAAAGTGATGGCAAGATCCTAGTAGGAGGATGGTTTTCTAACTATAATGGAGATACAGTAAATAGAATAGTCAGGCTAAATAGCAATGGAAGTATAGATAGTAGCTTCAACATAGGAACAGGGTTTAATGGTTCGGTTTACAGCCTCGCCCTCCAAAGTGATGGTAAGATCCTAGTAGGAGGATATTTTACAAGTTACCAAGATCAACCAGCGGGGTATTTGATTAGAGTTGGGAATTAAGTGGTTTGAATTGATACTATATATTATTTTAACAAATATCTCCTAGAAGCTATCTTTGAAAATATCAGCTATGGTTGAGTTGAGGTCAGAATTATCCCGATTATTGTCTTCTGGATTAAAGTTATGTTCTATTGAATTTATTTGAGTTAACTTTTGTGTTATGAACTCTAATTCAAGAATTGAATCAATATAGGTACTTATTGCTTCTAGAATTAAATTTATATTCTTTTCTAATCTTGATTTATAAAATTCAGATTCAACTGCAATTGTCAGTTTACTCTCAGCTATTTTGATTGGTTGGGTTTGGCTCAAGATTACGGCTAAGCTTTTATTGGTTTTACTAATATCTTTACTTATATTGGGGTATGTTTTTTGGATGGTGTAGAGGGTGCTTTTAGAGTCCTCTTTTATTGACGGTCTTGGGTTTTGTTTTTCAATCTTTTTGGCTTCTATCAGGGTGTTTTCTTCTATTTTTAGTGGTCTGTCAGATTCTACTTCTAGGTTCTGCCGATTATTAGATTCTTGTTGAGATTTTGATTTTGGTGAATTTAAGGTTTCTTTAGAGACATCTATAACAGATGTAGTTAAGGTTGTCTCCGGGTTTTGTATTTCTGAGTCCCAAATTTTAGCTATAATTATTTCCAAAGGTAAATAGGGAATGTAGGCGGTATTAGTTTGTGACTTTATTTGTTCCAAAGACTGTATAAACTCTATAATTTTATGCTTTGAGATGTTTTGAGATAAAATCTTTATCTTGTCGTACTCATCTTCTAAAAGATTACTTGTATCTATCAAATTTAGGCCTATCTGGGATAGAAATATATTGTGTGTAATGGATAATGTATTTAGAATGAGTTGATTCATCTCATAACCCTCATCATATAGTTTGTGAATATTTTGGATTGCTTCTAATAGTTGATTATTAGCTAATTTTTCGAGTAAATTATAGGCTTCAAAATATGAGTTATGTCCTAATATGGTTGACGCAAATTCATAAGTTATATCTGAGCTACCTGATGAGATTAATTTACCGAGTATACTCTCGGCATCTCTAGCTCCTCCCATCGCTTGCAGTATAATTTGATTGACTACCCGCTTATCAATATTAATTTTTTCTTCTTTAGCTATATATAGTATCTTTTGTTTTAATTCAGAGTTCGTAAGTGGCTTGAATTCAAATTTTTGGACTCTAGAAAGAATAGTAGGTAGCATCTTATGCGCATCTGTGGTGGCCAGTATAAATATAGTGTTATGAGGTGGCTCTTCTAGAGTCTTTAGCAAAGCATTAGAGGCATCTTTGGTTAGCATATGCGATTCATCGATGATATATATTTTATATCCATTTTTTTGGGATGGAGCGAATCTAACTGCTTCTTTTAAGTTCCTAATTTCGTCTATTCCTCGATTAGATGCTGCATCTATTTCTATAAGATCTATGAAAGCTCCACTGTTGATGGCTTGGCAATTCTTACATTTATTACAAGGTTCCGCTACATTGGCTTGTCTTTCTAGACAATTAATAGCTTTAGCAAAAATTCTAGCCATGGTTGTTTTTCCAGTACCTCTTGGACCACTAAAAAGGTATGAATGTACCATACGGTCATTCAAAATGGCATTCTGTAGTGTGGTCTTGATTACTTCTTGACCTATGACTTGACCAAAAACCTGTGGTCTATAAGTACGATATAGCGCCGGCATATTAATAGTATATTATTTATTAAATACGAAAAATTTATAACCAATGAAGCTGACGACCATAGATCCAGCTGTTGCTACTATTTTACCAATTATTGCCGGATCTATCAATAAATTAAAATTAGGTACAATTAACTGAGGTGGTAATATGATTATCACTAGTTTGAGAATACCAGTATTTACCAAAAATCCTAAAAAATTGACTAATAAAAAGCTGCCTATTTCTTTTGTATTAGTTTTGGATTTATGTTGAAAGGTTAGATGCTTATTGGCAAAATAACTAAATATAATGGCTAAGATTATTGATATTAAGTTGATAAAAATAATCCAATTAGACTGATTGTCTATATTGAAAATATACTTTAAGAAAATGAATACCCCGATATCTATCGAGGTGTTCATTATTCCAATTAGCCCAAAAATTATAATCTCTCTAAAATTTACCAAGGCTGTATCTTTAATGGTTCTTCTTCCTCGCTCGTGCCTGCATCTTCTGAGTCACCTAAGTTTTTTTGTTCTGTAGAGTGATCAGATTCATTAGCTGGTTGGTACGGAGAGGCTGTCAGTTGAGATGGTGCATTGGTATTAACTATCCCAAGTGCTTGTGAGCTAACTACATTTTCTATTGCTGCCCATTCACTTTTTTTGGTTAGAGGGGTTAGAATTGTAACTTCATCCCCAGGGGATAGTCTGAAGTAGGTAACTGAAGCAGTAAGTAGCCTATAGAGTTCATCACCAACTTTAGCAAAATAACTGTTATCCTGATAGATTATATTACCTATAGCTCTTCTTCTTGGAGCCGGACCAATTTGTTTATAGATAAAAGCTCCATCAGCAGTGATAGTAAGTTTAAGTTGATCTCCTTCGATTAATTTAGACTTACTAGCGTAATTTGCAGGGACAGGATATTGTTTTTTAGATTCATCTACCATATACTCTCCAGTAAATTCACCCAATACAACTTTTTCAGCTTGCCCAGCTACACTAACATAATTTTGGCTTGCACCCGCTACTTGAGCTAGCATAGCTCTTGCTTGATTTAGCCTTGCCTCAGCTTCTTTTACAATTTGTTCTAGTTCAGCGATTTGCTGAGATTTATCTTCAGAATTTGACATATCTTTAATCTTTTATTTTGATATTCTTAATACAATTTAATGATATCATATTTTTGTATTGTTGACAAGAGGCTATGATGATGGTTATAATGGTGTAGTACTATTACAGCTGGTGTGGTGGAATGGTAGACACGAAGGACTCAAAATCCTTTGGAGGCAACTCCGTAACGGTTCAAGTCCGTTCACCAGCACAAATAATAAATAGAAAGGTGGTCGTGGCTAACGCACGACACAGCGAAAACCAATATTATTACCCCATACCGACGTATAAAAAAGATTCAGAGTAAAAACTCCTGCAGGAGTCCCCGCATCCCAAGTACCTCCACGAAGAAAAATAAAAGGTCCACCTGTATTACTTCCTGCAAAGTAGTATCCCATATTCTGGCTACCATTCCAAGTATTGTTACTTGGTCTTATTAAATCATATCTTAAGCTTCCGTATCCGGTTATAGATGTAAATTCAGAACCTCCTGTGGGCTTATCAGATCCCATAATTATGTCATTAGTCCATTCTTGAACATTTCCACTTAAATCCCAGATTATCTCTCCATTACTGAGAGTATAAGTTCTTTTTTGTGTGCTTGGGCTGACATTGCCTGTGCCGTTGTACGGGTCATTATTATCTGTACTAGCTGCTAGTGTATTATTTGGAGTACCATCACTATGTCCTCTCCATAGGCCTCCACTGCCAACTGCTCCTCCTGTCCAGTTGATAGCCACCCCCTCTATATTCCTTGCTATGGTCATCCATTCTGCATTATTTATTAACCCATAGCCTGCTCCATTTAGACTACAAGCGGTGATGGCATTAGTCTGACTTATATTTACTACTGGAGCTCCTGCTGCTTCTGTTGTTGCTGCTATTGTTGCTGATCCTGTCTTGGCTTCATATGTCATTACACAGAAGTCGCTAGTTCCATACATGCTGTTACCGGGTACTGGGATATATCCAGCGGGACAACTTATGTTGGTAGTTGGTTTATCTATGTATGTCTGGGTGCCTGCGTTATTGGTGTATACTACCCTATTTAAGTCCTCCACTAGTGTTTGGGTTGTAGTTGGTATTAGTGTGCCAGCATTTATCCGTGCCTGAATTATCTATTCGGGAGTTGGTATTGTTGGGTTAGTTACAAAGCTTTGACTCGTAATACCTTCTACAAAAGTTGTATTGTCAATTTGTTTGACTCCTCCAATTCCAATTTTTCCGTTAGTATCTTTCACTATATAGAATCCACTATTGTTTGTGTCATTAGAGTATTCAGGAATTTTAGCTAAATACGTTGGCACTAAGATTGATGACAGGTTAATTTGTGTAGGATCAACACAACTAGTTGCAGAAGTTTTACAAATATAGCGTGAACTACCATTTAGCATATTAACAATGTCTGAAGGATAAGCATTGTTCTTAAGAGCATATTGTTCCAGGGCTTGATAGATTGTGAGGGCGTTCGCTTGAATTTGTCTGTCTTGGCTCTCGGTAACTATTTCTCGAAGATTAATGTTGTTTACTACTATTGTAAATAAAATAGAAAGTAAAACTACCGACAGTGATATTTCTATGAGGGAAAAGCCTTTGTTTAGAGTTGTTTTCATTTTTATGATATAAAAAATTATAATTTACATTAATTATAACATATAATATATATTGAGTGTATAGATTAACTGTGATATAATTTTATATATAAAATCATTTATAAAATATGTTAGACATAAGCTATATCAAGGCCAATAGAGAATTCATGTTTGAGGTCGTTAAGAATAAAAAAGTCGAGGTAAATATTGATTATTTATTAGATGTATATGAGCAAAGACAAAATTTATTGCAACAGATTGAGTCACTAAGAACCCAAAAAAACGCGGTGGCGGCTAGAATGAAAGATATCGCATTATTATCTCCAGAAGAGAAGCAAGCTTTAATCCAAGAGGGTAAGTCTATTAAAGATAGTTTGCTGGCTATTGAGGATAAATATTCAGACATAGATAAAGAATACCAAGAACAGATGTTGCGAGTTCCTAATATTTATTCTAATGATACGCCTATTGGTTTGACTGAAGATGAGAATGTCGTATTAAGGCAGGTGGGTGATAAGCCCAAATTTAGTTTTAATCCCTTAGAACATTGGCAATTGGGTAAAAATTTAGGTTTAATCGATACTGAGAAGTCCTCAGAGGTTTCTGGGGCTAGATTCGCTTATCTCAAAGGTGATTTGGTGCTTTTACAATTTGCTTTGATACAGTGGGTGATGTCTAATTTACAAGATCAATCCAAAATTGATAAAGTATTGAAAACAAAAGCCCTCAGCGTCTCAAATAAAGCTTATACTCCAGTAGTACCCCCGGTTTTGATGAAACCAGAAGTTATGAAAAGGATGGGTAGATTAGACCCTATTGATGACAGGTATCAGACTACTGAAGATGGGTTGATGTTAGTTGGTAGCGCTGAGCATACTCTCGGGCCTTTACATATGGATGAAATACTGGATTACAGAAGTTTGCCTCTTAGATATGTAGGCTATTCCACCGCCTTTAGAAGAGAAGCTGGAACTTATGGTAAGGATATGAAGGGGATTTTAAGATTACATCAATTTGATAAAATTGAAATTGAAGTCTTTAGTGATAAAGACTCTGGGTTTGCGGAGCAAGATTTAATTCTGGCAATCCAAGAATATCTGATGCAACAGTTAGAGTTACCATATCAAGTCGTGTTCAAATGTACTGCCGATATGGGTACTCCAGATATCAGAGCTTATGATATAGAGACTTGGCTTCCAGGGCAGAATCAATATCGTGAGACTCATACTTCAGATTATATGGGGGATTTTCAATCCCGTAGACTACAGACAAGATATAAGGATGCAGATGGGAATAAACATTTTGTTCATATGAATGATGCTACGGTGTTTGCCATTGGTAGAATTCTGATTGCAATTATGGAGAATTATCAGCAAGCTGATGGTAGCATTCTGATTCCAGAGGTTTTGCAACCTTATCTTGGTAAAAAAGTAATTACCAATAAAAATTTATAAAATACAAAATCAAAACATATGAAAAAATTTAGTCTATATATACTTCTAGGGTGTGTTTTGTTTTTTCCAATCTTTACATTTGCGCAAGATGATATAATGACTCAAGATGAATCTATAGAGGTTGTTGATAATGATGATACAAATGCCACTGGTAGCGATGTAGTAGATTTATCTACAGATAACACTGCTGACTACAGTGAACCTGATGGTTTTTATAGGGCTGAAGTACAAGCTGTTGAGAGTAGTCAGTCTGAGCTTTTGGGTCGTACTCTTGTTACTCAAAAGCTTACTATGAAAATACTAGATAAAGATAAAAATGGTGAAATAATTGTAGTAGAAAATGGTGGAGGGGTAGACTTGCAAGAAAGTCAGATTTATAAAAAAGGTGATATTCTTGTAATTGTAAAAACAATGGTAGCAGACGATGAGCAATACTATATACAAGATAGATATAGACTTCCAGGGCTACTGGGCATGACAGTGTTTTTCTTGATTTTAACATTAGCCTTTGCAGGTAAGCAGGGTATAGGTTCATTATTAGGTCTATTAGCTGGAGTCGGTATTCTATTAGGTTATTTAGTGCCTTCACTTTTAGGCGGTCAGAATCCAGTATTAGTGACATTTATAGCTAGCTTTACAATTATTACCTTAACAATTTTTATATCTCACGGATTTAGGGTAAGAACTGTAATTGCTTTTATCAGTATGAATATAACTTTGGTTTTAGCTTATATTTTTTCATCAATATTTGTGTATTTAGCTCATATGTTCGGAGTTGGTAGTGAAGATACTTTTTATTTGGCATCTATTGCCAATACAGATTTGGATTTAAGGGGGATACTTTTGGCGGGTGTAATTATAGGTATGTTGGGTGTTCTAGATGATGTGGCTGTGGCACAAGCTGCTACTATTGATGAGATTAAAAGAGCAAATCCTAAAGTAAAATTCAAACAGCTATATAAGGCTGGCATGTCGGTCGGGAGAGATCATATTGCTTCATTAGTCAACACTTTAGCTTTAGCTTACGTGGGGTCTAGTTTACCTCTATTTCTATTACTATATATTAATAGTGCTAATGTCCCAATTTGGGTCACTCTCAACTCGGAGTTTATAGCTCAAGAACTAGTAAGAACACTATCTGGAAGTATTGCCATTATTCTCGCCGTACCTATCACTAGCATGATTGCTGCCAAAGTCTTTGATAACTATATTCATAAACCTAGGTCAAAAACAGAGTCAATTCATCATCACGGGCATGGGCATTAATAAAATATGTCCTTAGTTTTGTTTATACTATAAAAGTGTGATATAATAAAAAGGGAATTATAAAGTTAAGATATAGATATGAATGATACAACAGAAAATAATTTAATCGGAAAAGTTATAGTTATCATTACATTACTGGTAGTGGTTGGGGCTGTAGTTTGGGGTCTTAATTCTCAAGATTCTGGCTCTCGTAATGTCAATGTAGAGGTAACTGATGAAGATACCTATCTTGGGAACAAAAATGCTAAAGTTACTTTAGTAGAGTATTCAGATTTCCAATGCCCTGCATGTAAGTCTTATGAGAGTATTATTAAGCAATTGTTAGATTCCTATAGCCCAGATGATTTACGCATAGTTTATAGGCATTTTCCTTTGAGAAGTATTCATCCTAATGCTGATTTAGCTGCTCAAGCCGCTGAGGCTGCTGGTGAGGAGGGTAAATTCTGGGAGATGAAGGATTTATTATTCGAAAAGCAGTCGGAATGGGCAAAAGAAAAAGATCCTCGTGGTCTATTCGGAGCTTATGCTAAGGCTATTGGACTTGATGTAGCTGAATTTGATGAAGATTTGAAATCTGATGACGACTCCAAAGAACGAGTAGAGAAGGATTATCAGTCAGGAGTAGCTATTGGAGTTAATTCTACCCCAACATTTATCTTAAATGGTGTGATTATCAAAAATCCTCAAACCGTAGATGAATTCAAAGCTCTAATAGATGCAGAATTAAATAAATAAATCTAGCCAAATGTTACAAAAACCAGACTTTGAACATGTAGTTTTAGTGACAGAGCTAGATGAAGTAATAGGAGTAGCACCTAAATCTGAGGTACATACTCTTGAGACTCCATTACATCGAGCTTTTTCTCTTTTCCTTTTTCGTCCAGATGATAAAAAGTTTCTAATTCAACAAAGGTGGTCAGGAAAGAAAACTTGGCCACTAGTTTGGTCTAATAGTTGCTGTGGACATCCGGAACTTGGCGAGGATACAATTGATGCAGTTAGGAGGAGAGCTAAATTTGAACTTGGAGTAGGGGATTTTGAACTTTTAGTCGAAGCCGCCCCTTATCGTTATCGCTTTGAGCGAGATGGAGTAGTAGAACATGAAATTTGTCCCATTTATTTTGGGATTAGCTCAGATAATATAACTCCTCATCCCGAGGAAGTAGAGAATTATGAGTGGCTTGATTGGGATGAGTTTATAGTTCGTGCCTTTGCGGATGAAACTACTTTCTCAGAATGGTGCAAAGAGGAGTTGAGATTATTGGAGAAGACTAAGGTGTTCAAGGAGTTTATGGGGAGGTAGAATAAAATTTAGAAATAAAAATGCTACAGATATAAAATTTCTCTGTAGCATTTTTATTTGTTTTTATCCCTCTAATTTATGAATATAGTTATAGGCTGAGAGGGCGGCTTTGACTGCGTCTCCAGCGGAGATGTTATTTTGTTTATAAGCCTCGTCGGTGATATCTCCAGCGGCGAATATTCCAGCTCGGGAGGTGGTGGAGTATTTGTGGTCAATAATTACTTCTCCGATTTCATTGATATCAACTAAATGCTTGACCATATCTGAATTTGGTAGAGAGCCAATCTCTATAAATAGTCCATCTAGCGCTAGTTCTGTAATCTCTTGAGTTAGTAAGTTCTGATAATGTATCCCTGTCATTAGTTTTTCTCCGAATATATCAGTCACAACAGTATTATAAAGTATTCCTTTGAAATTAGGATGTTTTTGGATTTTCT
Organism: Candidatus Parcubacteria bacterium; assembly: GCA_041177485.1. GTDB lineage: Bacteria > Patescibacteriota > Minisyncoccia > SW-4-49-11 > SW-4-49-11 > CALRBF01. The sequence continues at coordinate 9,299 of JBEDBC010000006.1, forward strand.
CAGCGGTCTGAGGGTCTCCTTTGAGCTCATCACTGCGATTGAATAGGTAAACCTCACTAGCATAAGAGAGCAAATCAAGAGCACTCTCCAATCCAGAATTTCCTCCACCTACTACGGCAACTTTTTTACCTTCAAAAAACGGAGCGTCACAAGTCGCACAATAGGCCACACCTTTAGCACCAAACTCTTCCTCTCCAGGGACATTCAATTTTCTTCTGTGAGCTCCCATTCCGAGAATAAGAGTTTTAGCCTGAAAAGTTTTACCACCTTCAGTAGTCACTTCATAGATAGGATAAGGAGTCTCTGATACCTGGTCAATTTTGGCAACTCTATCTACCAAAGTTTCTAGTCCCGTCTGAGCTTTGATATGGGCTTCGAATTTTTGAGCTAAATCAAAACCAGAAATTCTAATATCTCCAATCCAGTTATCAATATCGTTAGAAACTACCGATTGCCCCCCAAAGCTATCGGTAATAAGTATAGCTTTGAGCATTTTACGTGCAGCATATATAGAAGCTGCTGTACCAGTAGGCCCCCCTCCGATAATTATTGTGTCATAAATCATAATAGTATTGTTATTTAGATGAATCTTTATAAGTATATTTTGATATAGATAAAAATATATGGTATAATCTTATCTATATAAGATAGCATAATACAATATGGAAAATAAATCAATTTTATTAGTTGTATCATCAATCCTTTTATCAGGTATGATGATATCATCAGCTATAATTTTTAATGGATATCAAACTAGAACCAACTCAGCAACTCCCTTGCCAGAGGTAGATAATGACCCAGTAGAGGCAAGAGATATCAATGTAGATATATCAGAGACTACTCCTTATCTTGGAAAAAAGTCCGAAGCTAAAGTTGCTATTATAGAATTTGGTGACTTTGAGTGTCCCTTTTGTAAGAGATTTCATGAGGGGGCTCGCCCAGAAATAATTAAGCAATATGTCGATACAGGAAAGGCAATCTTAGCTTGGAAAGATTATCCTTTAGACTTTCATAATCCTCTAGCCACCAAACAGGCTGTAGCTGCTCAATGTGTATATGATCAAAAAGGAAATCAAGCCTACTTTGACTATATGAGTTCAATATTTACTAATACTGAGAGTGGAGGAGAAGGGATGAAAGAATCCAAACTCAATGAGTTGGCTAAAGAAATCAAAGACTTAGATATTACAAAATTTGAAAACTGTTTCAAGGAAGAAAAAACCTTAGACAAGGTAAAATCAGATATGCAATTTGCCAATGATAATGGGGTCAATGGAACTCCAGGTTTCTTGATTGGTAAATTAGAAAATGGAAAATTAACAGGAGGAATTAGAATAGCTGGAGCTTTGCCTATTGAAACCTTCCAGAAGTATCTAGATGAATTTTTACAGTAATTGTGATATACTAATTTGGTATTAGATTTAAGTATAAAAATATGAGCACGCCAAAGATTGAAATTTATTCCACTCCAACTTGTGGATTCTGTAAACAAGCCAAAGAATTTTTGACAGAAAATAATGTTCCTTTTGTAGACTATAATGTAGCTGCCGATGCTGAAAAGAGGAATGAATTGGTAGAAAAAAGTGGACAAATGGGAGTACCTGTAATTGATGTAGATGGACAAATTCTAATCGGTTATGACAGAGCTACTTTAGCTAAATTAGTTGGAATAGAAGCTTAATATATTAGTTTTAATCTAAACATAAAAGACGGTTTATAAACCGTCTTTTATGTTTCCTAAACTTAGAAATTTAGAGATTAAAGAGTATCTTCTCCTTCTTCCCATTCTACCGGGCAAAGACCACCGTTTTTAAGAGCTGATAATACTCTTACAGTCTCATCAATACTTCTTCCAACATTTAAGTCAGATACAACTGAGTATCTCAAGATTCCATTAGGGTCAATGATAAAGGTTCCTCTTAGGGCAACGCCACCGTCATCATCTACTAGAATATTATAGCTGTCAGCTGTTTCTTTTTTGAAGTCGGACAATAGAGGGAAATCTAATTTACCTAAATCCTTCTCAACCCAAGCTTTGTGAGAGTGAACACTGTCCACGCTAGCACCCAATACTTGAGCTCCAAGTTTATTAAACTCTTCAATCTTTTTGTTGAATCCAGTAATTTCAGTTGGACATACAAAAGTAAAGTCTAGTGGGTAGAAGAATAATACTACCCATTTTCCAGAACCTGTGATTTGGGATAGTGAATATTCTGCAAATTTTCCGTCCTGATATCCTTGCAAGGTAAAATCAGGAGCTGGTTGTCCTACTTTTATCATAATGATTTTATTTAATTTAATAATCTGGTATAAAAATACCTTTATTATTATAGCATAAAAATAATATTTTACTAAATTATATATCTAATTATAATTTAATATGATATAATTAGTTCAGAAGTATAAAAATATTATGATTGCTAGTCTAGCTGGTACAATTCAATACAAACAAAATAATAATCTGATTATTAATGTCAATGGGGTTGGATATAGCGTTTTAGTTAATACTATTACTTACAATTCTGTTGGTGCTATTGGGGAAGATTTATCTTTAGTTACTTATCTTGATGTCAAAGAGGATAGTCTGACTTTGTTTGGTTTTTTGGATATGATTTCATTTGAATTATTCAAGTATTTGATTTCAGTGAATGGTGTAGGGGCAAAAAGTGCTCTTGCTATATTAGATTTGGATCAACCAGAGTCTTTGATACAGGCTATTCAGCAGGAACGTGTATCTGTGTTACATCAGGCTAGTGGTATTGGGAAGAAAACTGCTGAGAGAATTGTGCTGGAATTAAGGGATAAGTTAGGTGGCTTAACTGGGTTCATGCCTGAATCATCTAGTGCAGTTGGTGCTAATGATTATAAATCTACTCAAGATGTTTGGGATGCCCTAGAGTCTTTGGGGTATAAGGCTTCTCAAATTCAAAAGATTCTTCCAGCACTGGACTCTAGTTTGGAGGTCTCGGAGCAGATTAGATTAGCTTTAAAACTATTACAAAAATAATACTATATATATGAATATATCAAAAATTTACATAGGCTCAGATCATAGAGGTTTTAATTTGAAGCAGAATATTATTCAATTTTTACAGTCACAAAATATTGAGGTAGTTGACTGTGGTAATTCTGTTTATGATCCTGAAGACGATTATCCTGACTATGCTTCTGAAGTCGCAAGAAAGGTAGTGTGTGATGAGAAGTCACTGGGTATAGTGGTTTGTGGAACTGGTGTGGGGGTAAGTATTGTGGTGAATAAAATTCCAGGAGCTCGTTCAGCTGTTTTAGATAAAATAGAAACAGTGGCTATTGCAAGAAGTCATAATCATATCAATGTTTTGGCACTGTCATCTGCTATAGATGTTAATCTTATACCAGATATTGTAGGTACATTCATTGAGACTGAACCATCACATCAGGATAGACATATTAGGCGCCTATCAAAGATTGCTGATTTAGAAACTCAGATATAATTAACTATATGAAAGATACAAACAATCAATTAGAGCAATTATCTACTTTAGCCAGATATTGGATCTTGTATGCTACAACACAGGCTGGTTCTGGACATCCTAGCTCTTCTTTGTCCGGAGTAGAGTTGGGTGTTGGGTTATTTTTTGGTGGAGAATTTCAATACGATATCAATAATCCAAGAGCCCCTTATAATGATAGATTTATTTTATCTAAGGGGCATGCTGCACCCCTTTTGTATAGTCTATGGTTATTGGCTAATGTAATTACTCCGGAGGAAATCCAAACTTTGAGGCAATTTGATAGTAATTTGGAGGGACACCCTAGTAGAAGGTTTGCCTTTACAGATGCTGCAACAGGCTCTCTTGGTCAGGGATTAGGTGTGGGTGTTGGTTATGCTTTGAATGCTAAAAAGTTTGATCAGACTAATGCTTATACTTATGTGATGCTGGGGGATAGTGAATTGGCAGAAGGTTCTGTTTGGGAGAGTGTTGCTAGTGCTGCATATTATAAACTAAATAATTTGGTTGCTTTGGTTGATGTGAATCGTCTTGGTCAGAGAGGTGAGACTATGGAGGGTCACAATTTAGATTTGTATTCTGACAAGTTTTTAGCCTTTGGTTGGAATGTGATCAAAATAGATGGACATAATGTCGAAGAAGTGATAAAAGCCATTAAGTCAGCTAAACAGTCTACACAACCTACGGTCATATTAGCTAAAACTTTTAAGGGTAAAGGTATTTCTATTCTAGAAGATCAAGATAATTGGCATGGGAAGCCATTGAGTCAGGAAGAGTTTGAACAATATGTAGTAGAATTAGGAGAGCTGGATTTAGATTTGAGAGGGGTTATTCCAGCTTCTAAGGATAGACATGTGGCTAAATATATTCCTCCTAAGCTAGATGAAACATTATATCCTATATATCAAGTTGATGATTTAGTTTCACCCCGTAAGGCATTCGGAGTAGCTATGAAAATTTTAACTAGTAGCTATGACGATATTATTGTGCTAGATGCTGAAGTTAGTAATTCAACATTTTCTAATCACGTAGACCCGAATAGATTTTTAGAAATGTTTATTGCCGAGCAAAATATGGTATCCGTAGCTACGGGTTTATCCTTAGCTGGTAAAAAACCAATTTTATCTTCTTTTGCAGGATTTTTAACCAGAGCTTATGATCAAATTCGCATGGCTCAATATAATGATCCTAATATGGTAATAGTAGGTACTCATCCAGGGGTATCAATCGGGGCTGATGGGTTCTCACAGATGGCACTGAATGACATTTCTTTTTTTAGAGGCTTGTTTGGCTCAGCTGTTCTTTATCCTAGTGACTCTGTCTCAACTTTAAAGTTAACAGAGCAAGCTTATATGTATGAGGGATTGAGTTATTTAAGGTTAACTCGTGCGGATGTCCCAGTAATATATCCTAATAATGAAACCTTCGTGGTTGGTGGGAGTAAGACATTATATCATAGTGAGATAGATGAATTTACGCTAATTGGAGCAGGGATTACTCTCTATGAATGTATCAAGGCATATGCTATACTTGAAGAAAGAGGAGTGAGAGTTCGAGTCATTGATCTTTATAGTATAACCCCTCTTGATACGGCTACACTTCACTTAGCAGCTCGTGAGACAAAAGGACTGATTATAGTAGAAGATCATCATTTGGCCGGAGGTATATCAGAGGCAGTAAGATCATCTTTAGAAGATGTTTTAATCCCAATAAGGTCTCTTTCAGTGCAATCAATTCCAAGAAGTGGTACCCCAGAAGAGTTGTTACAATTCGAACAGATTAATGTAGACAGTATTGTCGAACAGGTAGAAAATTTAAGACAATCTATATGATAGAAGTAAAGCATCTAAAAAAAGTATACCAAATGAATAAAGATAATGTGGTGAAAGCTTTAGATGACATTTCATTTAAAGCCGAGACTAAGGAAATGGTAGCAATAGTTGGTAGTTCTGGTTCTGGTAAATCTACTTTACTCAATATACTCGGAGGTTTGGACAGAGTATATGAAGGGGAGGTTATAGTAGATAACAAAGATATCAAAGATTATAATCCTAATATATACCGTAGGTCAAAGGTCGGTACTATTTTTCAGCAATTTAACTTAATCTCAGCTTTAAATGTTTTAGAAAATGTTTTACTTCCTGTCAGATTCGGGGGGCAATTGAGTTCTGCTGAAGCCGAAGACAGAGCTAAACGTTTATTACAGAAAGTTGGTCTATCAGATAGACTTAAGCATAGACCAAATGAATTATCTGGAGGACAAATGCAAAGAGTAGCTATTGCAAGAGCACTCATTGCGAAGCCAGAGATATTGTTGGCAGATGAACCTACTGGTAATTTAGATTCTGTTACGGGTAAAGAAATAATGCATCTTTTGTTTGAACTTAATGCTGAGGAGAATATGACAATGTTTTTGGTCACTCATGACCTCCACTTAGCTGAAGGTATAGATAGAAAGTTATTCTTAAGGGATGGTAAATTAGTAGATAATATTTAAAGGTATGTTTAGATATGCAATTAGCCTGGTGGCAAGACGCAAACTTAGAACCTTTTTGACTAGTTTAGGAATTACTATAGCTGTAATTTTATTATCTTTGATAATTTTTGGGATGCAGGATTTAAGAAATTTACTTGTTTCAGCAATTCAGACTCAATTTAAGTCAAATGAAATCTATATTACTAATGCAGGCGGAGCCAGTGCGTTTACCCCCCCTACAAGTTCAGAAACTAGTGCAGATGAAACTACTTTGTTAACACAAGATGTTGTAGACAGTATATCCAAAATTGATGGAGTTACTAGTGTGAACCCTGCAACCATTGTTAATAATCTAGAGATTCAATTAGAAGGTAGAAAAGTCAATTATTCTCCCGCTTTTATTAGTGGTTGGAATATTGCTGGCGATGACTCATATTTTATAGATTTTTGGGGAGACAAGTCCAAACCTAGTGGTGACTCTATTTTCGTATCCAAAGCTGTAGCCGACTTTTATGGGATTCAACCAGAAGAGTTAGTTGGCAAAAAGGTTAGTTTTATAACCTCCAAAAGTGCTTTATTTGGAACGGTCAAAACCAAAGAGATTCTAGATAAAAAGTTTGATTATACTATCAAAGGAGTATTCGATCCAGGGTCTGATCGTAATGACGCTATTATTTCACTTAACACCTCGACTGAAATATTGGCTACCATTGGGGGATTTGACTCTAAGGAGGAATATGTATCTTCTGTGGGATATGATTTGTTAAGAGTGATTGGTGTAGAGGATCAGCTTAAATATATTAAAACCACCATCGATGATAAGTATAATTTTCAAGGAATATTTACAGCCGATGATGTGTTAGGATTTTTAGATAATATTATCCAAGCCTTTACAGTGGCTATGATTGCTTTTGGAACTATATCGGCAGTAATTGCCTCCATTGGAATTACCAATACTATGGTGATGAGTATTTATGAACAAACTAAAGAAATAGGAATACTTAAAGCTATGGGAGCTTCTAACCGTCAAATTTTAGGTGTTTTTCTTATACAGTCTGCTGTCATTGGATTAATTGGAGGAGTTGTTGGACTGATTATAGTGTTAATTAGTATGCAAATAGGGAATATATTTATTGTGCAGCAATTGAATGAGATAGGTTTCCAAGTTGATACTTTCTTCAACTTTAATCTATTATCTACTTTGATTATCGTTGCAGTCAGTATAGGCATAGGTATTCTAGCAGGTATATACCCAGCACTCAAAGCTGCTACTCTCAACCCAGTCAAAGCTCTAAGGTCAGAATAAATAATATCAAAAATATGAAAATAAAAACCTATCAATTACACAAAGGGTTCACACTAATAGAACTATTGCTAGTATTAACCTTAATTAGTATCTTGATTACTATTGGGGCCATTAACTTTAATACAACTGAGAGATTCTCTGAAGCTCGTAATGATGTCAGACAACGACACGTTCAATTGTTGGAAAACACAATTTTACAATATAAACTACAAGAAGGCTCTTATCCTCCAGGCCTAACCAGAGAATATAAGGAAATATGTAATACAGGAGCTCTTACGATTAATGATAATTTACCCGATAACTATTGTGCCGATAAACTAGACTTAAGAGTTTTGGTTCCCAAATATATTCAATCAATACCTTTAGACCCTAGCTATAATGATAGTAGTAATGGAAGTGGTTATAATCTTGCAATAGATGAAGCCTCTAACACCGCCGGAATAAAGTCAATTCAGACTGAGCTAGATAAGACTATTGCAGTTAATGAGACTCTACCTAATCAGGAAAGTTCTGTAGTCAATGACAGCTTGAATCCTACTAATCCGCAGACTCCACCTGAGGCTCCTACTATTATAAATAATGGACTAGCCTTATATTTAGATGCTGGTAACACTCTAAGCTATTCTGGAACAGGTAGCATTTGGACTGACTTGAGTGGTAATAGTAATAATGCAACCCTATTCAATGGTGTAACTTATAGTACAGATAATGGAGGCACATTTGTTTTTGATGGTACTAATGATTATATAACAATACCACATTCAGATAGTCTGAATTTCCCATCTCAACTAACAATGTCAATATGGTACTATAGTGGCACCAATATAGGTAATAGTGCTACTCTTAACACTCTTTATTTAAAAGGTATAACAGACTTGGATAGATATAACCCTCTTTTAAGTGTAGATAGTACGTATAGGTGGGGTTTGTCTGGTGGTGGGGGTAGTAGATCTCAATATAATTCTGAATCTGGATTTATACAGCCTAATACTTGGTACAATATATCAGTATCTCACATAAGTGGTTCTGACCCTAAAGTCTATAAAAATAATATTTTATCAACTACGCACACATATGATCCGAGTAGGGGGACAGGTAGCGTCCCTTTGGTTGTAAATACTGACCCCGTCTCTATAAACGCTGATATATTAAGAAATACAATAGGTAATTTTAACGGTAAAATTTCCATTTTTATGATATATAATAGGGCTTTAACTCAAGAGGAGATTGCTCATAACTTTGAATTTTTAAGATCTAGATTTGGTATCTGATATATAACTATAAACTGTTTTAGTGAGATCTATCTTTTATCTTATAATTTTGGTATAATAATACTTAAATTAAACTATAATTTATGAGTATTGTTATACCAGCTATTTTGACTAATTCCAAGCAAGAGTTCAGAGAATATTTATCAGCTATTAAATCTACTGCTAATACCGTTCAGATTGATGTTATGGATGGAGAATTTGTGTCATCTAAGTCTCTTATGCCTAGGGAATTTTTTTATGAAGATTTTGGTAATCTCAATATCGAGATTCATATTATGGCTAATTTCAATAATACTAGGGATATTATTGAGAGTCTCAAGTCTTTTAAAGCCTGTACTAGAATTATAGTGCATCAGGAAATTTGTGAGAATTTAGAACAGCTTCGGCAATTGGTTAATTTGATTAAGTCTATTAATAAAGAGGTAGCTATTGCTATTAATCCAGATACAGATATTAGAGATATTGGGAAGGTGGTCAAAAAAATTGACGGAGTTCAATTTATGGGAGTAAACCCTGGATTCTATGGTTCACCTCTGCAAGCTCAAGTGTATGAAAAGGTAAAAGATTTCCAAAATCGTTATACTATGTATGAAGGTGATATAGCTTGGGACGGAGCTGTGAATATGGATAATATTAAGACTATCAGAGACTTGGGAGTGAATAGAATTGCTGTTGGTAGTGCTATTTTTAAGTCAGATAATCCCTCTCAAGTTTACCAAGAATTATTATCCCAAATTCAAAATTAATCATCCAAGCCTAATAACTCAACATGCCAAAAGTAATACTAAAAGAACTAAAGTCTTTATACCATTTATTACTAAATCATATTATTAATATTGGGTTTGGAAGACCTAGTGAGTCTATAATTGTGATTGGAATTACAGGTACTAAGGGCAAGACTAGCACAGTCTATACCTTGTATCAAACTTTAGTCAAATTGGGTCTGAGGGTTGGTTTAACTTCTTCAGTTTATTCGAGTAATGGGATTGAACTTTCTAAGAATAAAATCCGTAACTCTATGCCAGGACGTGGTCAGATTCACCGCTTGATGAAAGAGGCTAAGAATAATGGAGCAGAGGTCTTTATAGTAGAAGTTACTAGTGAAGGATTGGCTCAGAATCGTCATCGTGGTATACATTTTGACTCGGTCATAATTACAAATTTATACCCTGAGCACCTAGAGGCGCATGGTGGATTTGAGAATTATAAAAAAGCTAAAGGATTATTATTCCAATCCTTTGAGCAATCAAAACCTAAGAAAATAAAGGTTCAAGTTATTGAGCCTTTAGCCTGGGTAAATCAAGATGATAAATATCAAGAGTATTATCGAGACCTGACCAAAAAGCAAGTCTACTCTACTGGCAGATCAGAGCAGTCAACTTTACAAATTTTGGATATTAAATCAGATCAAAATGGTTTAGAATTTGGTTATCGAGACAATAAGTCTAAAGCTAGGTATAGTGTGTCCACTCCAATATTGGGGGAATTTATGGGTTATAATTTACTGTTTGTAATAGGAGTTGCACACTGGCTGGGATATGAATACGAGAAAATCAACAAGGTTTTATCTGATCTTAATGATATCCCCGGAAGAATGAATAAAGTATCATCTAAGCCCAATATCTTTGTAGATTATGCTCATATTCCTGAAGCCTTAGAACAAGTATATCAAACGGTTAATGCTAGTTTTAAGGGTAAAGGTAAAACTATTGCTATTTTAGGTTCTTGTGGTGGCGGCAGAGATACTTGGAAAAGATCCCCCATGGGTAAGGTCGCAGGTCAGATGAATGATTATGTGATTGTGACTGATGAGGATCCGTATGATGAGAATCCCCAAGTTATTATTGATGAAGTTTTTGCTGGGGTACTAGAGGCCGGGAAGATCGAGAATCAAAATGCCTGGCGAATTTTATCTAGAAAAGAGGCATTCCAAAAAGCCTTAAACCTGGCTAAGCCTGAAGATAATATAATAATTACTGGAAAGGGGAGTGAAACTAGTATTATGAGAGCTAATGGTATAAAGGAGGATTGGAACGATACTGATGAAGTCTTAAAATTATTAAATTAAAATTATATGTCAAAATTTCAAATTAAAGGCAATCAATTTGGGAAAAGTGGTGAGATTCCAGTTTATGGGGCGAAAAACTCAGCTATAAAATTATTACCAGCGACACTTCTAATTAATGGTAAGATAACTTTACATAATATTCCCGATATTGACGATATTAGGGATATGATTGAAATTCTAAAAGTACTTGGTGCTACTGTGGATAGGGTTGCCCACCATTCGTATAGTGTAGATACAACCACGGTTTATACCAGTATTATACCAGTTGAATTGGCAGTAAAGATGAGGGCTTCATTTCTATTTATTGCACCTTTGTTGATCCGTTTTGGGGAAGTGGTTTTTCCTCATCCTGGGGGAGATGCAATCGGTAGAAGACCAATTGATATGACTTTGGAAAGTTTGGCTATGATGGGAGCAGAGGTGGTTGAAGAAAATTACCAATACATATTTCGCTTAAAAAATAAACCGTTACATGGTATAGATTATGTCTTTAAGTGGATTTCTCATACCGCTACAGAACATTTGATTATGTCTGCCGTGAAAGCGAAGGGTAAGACTGTTATCTATAATGCAGCATTAGAACCAGAAATCACTGCACTATGTGATATGCTGAGATTAGCTGGGGCTAAAATACAGGGTGATGGCACGTCAGAAATTATAGTTGAAGGAGTCGATTCTCTGCAGGGTGAGTCCTTAGAATACACTAATATCCCAGACAGACTAGAAGCTGGAACTTTTGCTGTTCTAGGGGCTTTGACTAGGAGTGATATCACGGTTACTGGGATAAATCCAGGCCACCTTAGAGTTTTTTGGAAATTTCTAGATTTGGCTGGTGTAGACTATGAGCTTGGGGATGATTACGTACATATCTTACCCCATAACAAAGATTACAAAGCATTACATCTCAAAACCCATGAGTATCCTGGATTTGTAACCGACCTGCAGGCTCCCTTTACTCTATTATTAACCCAGGCAAAAGGAACATCGGTAGTACAAGAGACCATCTTTGACGGTAGATTATTCTATACAGATACTTTGAATCAAATGGGAGCTAATATTATTATGTGTGATCCTTATCGTGTAGTGGTCAATGGCCCAACTCAACTTTATGGGCGTAAAATTGAAAGTCCAGATGTTAGAGCTGGTATGACCTTTCTTTTAGCTAGTTTGATTGCTGATAGAGATAGTATTATTCATAATATATATCATATAGATAGGGGGTATGAAAAAATAGAATACAGGTTAACTCAATTAGGATTTGATATAATTAGAATAGATTAAATTTTATATACTCCTTATAATATGGATAACTTAAGTACAAAAATTAGTAAGGATAATCTGGTCTTGGCTAGTAGTCAATTGTGGCATATCCTGAGACCTCATCTTGAATATCTATCTAAAGATGATTTGGAGCAAGTTGAAATTGCTTTTATACAAATGGTGGATGCACATGGTGAACAAAGACGAAAAAGTGGTGATTTCTATATTATTCATCCAGTCTCAGCTTGTATGATTTTGGCGGAGATGCGGTTAGACAGGGATACTTTGATAGCCATGTTATTACATGATGTTCCAGAAGATACAGAAGTGAGTCTGAGAGATTTAGAAAAAATCTTTAGCCGAGAGGTTATATTTTTAGTTTCAGGAGTGACTAAATTGTCTGTTATCAAATATAAAGGTGAAGATAGATATGCCGAAAATTTGAGGAGAATGTTTGTGGCTATGAGTCGAGATATTAGAGTCATTTTTATTAAGTTAGCAGATAGATTGCATAACTTGGAAACCTTAGGAGCTCTACCCACAGACAAAGCACAAAGGATTGCTCTTGAGAGTTTGGAGATTTATGCCCCAATAGCTCAGCGTTTAGGTATGGGTAAGTTTCAGGAGCAATTAGAAAATTTAAGCTTTCCCTATGCTTATCCCGAGGATTACAAGTCTTTATTATCTCAGGTAACTCATGAATATAGCACTAGACAAGAATTATTAGAGGATATAGAAAAGAAATTAAAAAATCTTTTAGACTCAGAAGATATAGAGTACGGTAAAATATATGGTCGGTCCAAAAAGTACTACTCTTTATACAAAAAATTAGAGACTGGTAAAACTCTTGATAAAGTATATGATTTGATCGCATTACGTATTATTACGTCTGATCTAGCTACTTGTTATCAGGTGTTTTCATTAATACAGTCATATTTTGAACCATTACCTAACAGAGTTAAGGACTATATTTCTAATCCTAAAGATAATGGATATCAAAGTATTCATACTACAGTTCGTGATAAAGAAACAGGTGTTATATTTGAGGTTCAGATTAGAACTGAAGAAATGCATGAATATTGTGAATATGGAATTGCCTCTCATTGGACATATAAACAAAAGTCTAGTTTAAATACTCATTCATTCATCGATACAGATAGATTCAAGTGGATTCAAGATTTGGTTAATTTGGGTAAAGAGCCTCTGTCGGAAGCAGAGTATCTTAAATATGTCAAATTAGATTTATTCCAAGATCAGATCTTTGTAATGACTCCAAAAGGGGATGCTATTCGATTAATAGAAGGCGCTACAGCATTAGACTTTGCTTTTAGAATACATCAGGATATTGGTAAACATGCTGTTTTGGCTAAGGTGAATGGTAGCCCGGTCAAACTATTTGAGCCTTTGAGTAATGGGGATGTGGTTGAAATTATTACAGATAAAAAACAAAAACCACATCGAGATTGGCTGAATATGGTGAAAACTGTCTCAGCGGCAAGAGCAATACGTAATAATTTACGTAAACAGGGAGTCAAATTAGGAGAAAAATGATATAATGTTTGTAGCTAGTAAAGAATTGATATGTCAAGAAAAATAGGTATAGATTTAGGAACGGCCAATGTATTGGTATTTTTACCAAATAAGGGAATTGTAATTAACGAACCTTCAGTAGTAGCTGTAGATTTGTATAATAATTCTATTTTAGCGGTCGGTAATCATGCTAAGGAAATGATTGGTAGAACTCCGGATGGAATTAGAGCTGTCAGGCCAATTAGAGATGGGGTAATTGCTGACTATAGAATGACAGAGGCTTTGATTGGATACTTGATTCATAAAGTAAGTAATAGAATTCGTATTTTTAGACCTGATTGTATTATTTCCGTCCCTGCTTCCATTACTTCTACAGAAAAACGAGCTGTCATAGAAGTTGCTATGAATGTAGGCGCAAAAAACGCTTATGTAGTAAAAGAGCCTATTTTAGCAGCTCTAGGAGCTGGAATTCCTATAGACATCCCCTCAGGCAGTATGGTTATTGATATCGGGGGAGGTACCACTGAGGTTGGTGTAATTTCTCTTGGAGGTATAGTAGCATTTGCTTCTGCTAGGGTTGCTGGGGATAAGCTGACCGAGGCTATTGTCACTCATATCAAGAAAAAATATAGTCTGGCAATTGGGGAACAAACAGCAGAGGATATCAAAAAACAATTGGGTTCTGCACTCCCGATTGAAACAGATACCATGGAAATTAGAGGGAGAGATGTATTGACTGGACTACCTAAAAATGTGACAATTACTTCAGAGGAAGTAACCATTGCCATGCAGGCAGAGTTAAGAGAAATTATTCAGACAGTAAAAAATGTTTTACAAGAAACTCCTCCAGAATTAGCGAGCGATATAATAGAAAAAGGTATTGTAATTACAGGTGGAGGAGCATTGTTGAAAAATATTGCCGAATTAATCTCTAAGTCCACAGGAGTCCCATGTAAAATTGCAGACGATCCCTTATACTGTGTGGCTAAGGGTACAGGTATAATGTTAGATAATTTAGATAAATATAAAAGAGTTTTGGGATATAAAAGGTAAAGTAATAAAATATGAAAATTGCTATTGATGCTTCCAAATTAGAGGTTAAAAATAAAACAGGTACAGAATATTACGCGGAAGAGCTAATATTGGGGCTATTAAAATCCATTCCTCATAACCATACTATCATATTATATTCCCATAAGGAGTTAGATAAATCCATTTTAAATTTACACCCTAATATTAATAATCACGTTGTTAAGAACAGGTTTTTATGGACATTGTTGGGACTATCTTTGGCCTTATTGAAGGATAAGCCTGATAGATTCTATACTCCTGCTAGCATTATTCCTCCTATCCATCCTAAAAAAAGTACTATAGTAATCCATGGTTTGGAGTATGAGGCTTTTCCTCAAGCCTATTCTTTATTTAGGTTTTGGCATTTAGCCATCTTTACAAAACTATCTGCTATATGGGCCTCAGATATTATCACTCCTAGCCAATCAACCAAAGATGATTTAGCTAGTGAGTACGAAATTAATTCAAATAAAATTCAGGTTGTTCCCTCTGGAATACCTATACTGAATATTAACTCAACAGATAAAATCAGAAAAAATATCTTAAATCTAAATAATACCGACTATATCTTGATACTTGGAAGAAAAGAGTTAAGAAAAAATATAATTACTATTATAGAAGCCTTTGATTTGGTTAAATTAAGTCAACCAGATTTGAAACTAGTTTTGGCTGGGAGTGAAGGTTATGGCTATCAGGACATTGCAAGAGCTATTAACAAATCTGAATATAAAAAAGATATCATTAATCTTAACCGAGTCAACAATACAGAAAAATTAACTTTATATCAACAAGCAAGAGCAGTACTATACCCATCATTTTATGAAGGTTTTGGATTCCCAATTTTAGAAGCCTTGCAGCAGGGAACTACAGTTATAGCATCTGACATCCCTAGTTCTAGAGAAGTAGGAGATTCTATGGTAGAATATGTAGATACAGATAATATCAGGGCTTGGGCAAAAGCTATAATTGTTACTCTACAAAAAAATCTAAGTAACTCAGAAATAAAGGCCCGACAACAACACTCCCAACAATTTGATTTCAAAAATACAGTAGAAAAAACTAAAAATATTATCTTCAAATAAATATGCCCAATATAATCAAAAAAAGAAATCCTTGGAAAAATATTTTTTTCTTTAGTCTTACTACCATACCTTTATTTTCAGTTTATTATGTGGGTACCGTCTATGAGTCAGTACCTGTTGTTGAGATGATACTGAAAGGTTTTACCAATACAGGCTATTTTTTGATTGGCTTCTCTTTGCTTTTAGGTCCAGTGGCAAAGTTTTGGAATAGCTTTGATAAGTTTTTACACTATCGTAAGCAATTAGGTATATTGGGTTTTATTTACGTCTTAATCCATGGTTTCGTAGGCACTATAATTTACGTTATCCCAAACCCTAGTTTGCTCTGGACTAATTATTGGGCTGTAGCTCTAGGTATTCTTAGTCTATATTTGTTATTTATATGCTATGCTATTTCAGAAATTATAGTAATAAAAGTGTTAGGTCCCAAAAAATGGCGTCGCTTGCTTAGATATCTTAGCTATGCAGCTTTTATCTTAGCTACAATACATATTTATCTAGCCAAATTGTCGGTTTGGCAGGGTTATATTAATTCTAATGTGATTTTTCCTCCCTTATCTTTGATTTTATTTAGTTTTGGGATATTTGTACTAGCTTTTAGATTTTATGTTTTTGTTTATGATACCTGGATCTTGGGACGCAATACAATTAAAGATATTATTTCAAAAAGTCAGTGATTAATTGACGGACAGCTATATTGATATTGTCATTATTAGGATTAAACCATATTACATTATTCATTTTACGAAACCAGGTTAATTGTCTTCGAGCATATTGGTACTCTGCTTGTATATATTTTTCCCTCATAGTATCATAGTCTATTTTATTATCAATATAATCATTGATTATTATTGAACCTAAACCTAATTGTTTCAAATTCTTATTTACTTCTATAGGTGATAGCTTTGTAGATAAAATATCTCGTATTTTTTGAATCTCAATTACTGCTCCATGATCTAGCCTATAATCTACTCTATTTGTTATTTTATTTTTTATATCTTGAAGTGAAGATTTTAATCCAATTACTAAACTATCATATTGTGCTTGATTCAGAGATGGGCTAGTTGGTGTTTTATTTGCCGATATTGCTATCTCAATTGCTCTAATTAGTCTAACTGGATTGTTCCAGTCTGATTTATTTAGTGCATGATCTTGGTTGAGTTTAAGAAGTTTTTGTTGTAATTCATCCCGGCTTAGTAGAGCTAAATTTGCTCTTAAGTTATAATCAGGATTGATAGATATAAAATTATAGTTATATAAAATGGATTCTATGTACAAACCAGTTCCACCCACCAAAAATGGTAAAACTCTCTCTACCTCCAGCTCCTCCAAAATTTTTTTTGTATCTTTTTGGAACTCGGCAACGCTATAGTTTTCCCAGATTTCTTTCGTATCTAGCATATAATGCTTGACCCCATTGCGTTCACTGTGTGATACCTTACCACTACCAATATCAAAATCTTTATAGACTTGTCTTGAATCCGTTGATATTATAGCCCCATTAAATTCTTGCGCAAGTTCGATGGCAAGCTTTGACTTGCCAATTGCGGTAGGACCAAGTATTGTTATAATTTTTTGCATATAGACTTATTACGTAAAATATGGTATCATAATATATGAAAGAATAATAACATATATGGCAAAAAAACAGCAACCCGTTCAAGAATATTCAGCAGCACAGATTGATGTCTTAGAAGGATTAGAACCAGTTAGGGTTAGGCCAGGGATGTATATAGGTTCTACAGGAACTGAAGGTTTACATCATTTAATTTGGGAAATAGTAAATAACTCTATAGACGAGGCTATGGGGGGTTATTGTGATACAATCGTTGTAGATTTATTGCCAGATGATAGAGTGAGGGTAGAGGATAATGGTCGTGGTATTCCTGTAGACATACACCCTAAAACTGGAGTTTCTACCTTAGAAACAATTATGACCAAGCTTCATGCTGGAGGAAAGTTTGGTAAAGGCGGGTATCAAGTTTCAGGAGGTTTGCATGGGGTAGGTATATCTGTGGTGAACGCGTTGTCAACAGATACCAAAGTTACTGTTTGGAAGGATGGATATGAGTACACACAAAGCTTTTCTATTGGATTTCCTCAGGGTCCTTTAAAAAAAGTTGGCAAAACCAATCATCCTAATGGAACTGAAGTAACTTTCAAACCGGACGAGTCAATATTTTCCGAAACTAAATTTAATAAAGAGAAAATATATACATATCTAAGATCTCAGGCATACTTGACAAAAGGAACTCAGATTAAGGTCAATGATTTAAGAGACATCACTAATATCTCAGATTATACTTTTTTCTTTGATAGTGGAATAGTTTCATATCTTGGATATCTTTTTCATGGTGAAGAGCCTCGACACTCTACTCCTTTTTATTGTAATCAAGAAAAAGATAATATTTTGGTAGAAGTAGCCTTTCAATACTCTAGGGATTTGCAGTCTACTGAATTATCATTCGTTAACAATATTATCACCCCAGGAGGAGGTACTCATGTTACTGGATTTAGAACTGCTTTGACAAGAGTGCTGAATGATTACGCAAAAAAGAAGGGAATTCTCAAGGAAAAAGATGAGAATCTAACTGGAGATGATGTTAGAGAAGGTTTAGTTGCTGTCATTTCAATCAAATTAAAAGCTCCACTATCTCCTCAGTTTGAAGGTCAGACCAAAGAAAAATTAGGAACCGTAGAAGCTCGTAGTGTGGTAGATCAAATTTTTGGTGAGCAGCTAGCTGACTACCTAGACAAAAATCCTAATGACGCCAAAGCTATTATTGAGAACTCTCTCTTAGCAGCTAAGGCAAGAAGAGCCGCTAAAGCCGCTAGAGACACTGTGATCCGTAAAGGAGCCTTAGAAGGCATGACTTTACCTGGTAAATTAGCAGATTGTTCTAGCCGTAGACCAGAAGAGAGTGAATTATTCATCGTAGAGGGGGATTCTGCTGGTGGTTCGGCTAAACAGGGTAGAAATAGAGCTTTTCAAGCTATATTGCCATTAAGAGGTAAAATTCTTAATGTAGAAAAGGCTAGATTAGATAGAATGCTAGCTTCTAAGGAAATAAAGTCATTAGTTATTGCTCTTGGGACTTCAATTGGAGAAACATTTGATATTAGTCGATTGCGTTACCATAAAATAATTATTATGACTGATGCTGATGTAGATGGAGCCCATATTATGACTTTGATTTTGACTCTTTTCTTTAGATATTTCAAGGAATTAATTGAAGCTGGTAATGTATTCATTGCCAAGCCACCACTTTATAGAATATCTAGAGGTAAAGAATTTCATTATGTATACTCTGATGATCAGAAGCAACAATTAGTAGCTAAATGGGAAGCAGAAAATCCACAATCTAAGATTAATATCCAAAGATATAAGGGACTTGGAGAAATGAATCCAGAGCAACTTTGGAGCACAACTATGGATCCTGAAACTAGAGTTATGAAGTCAGTAACCATAGAAGAAGCAGAGAAAGCTGATAGAGTTTTCGATATGTTAATGGGTGAGGAAGTATTGCCTCGTCGTAAATTTATCCAATCCAGAGCACGATCAGTACAGAATTTAGATATTTAGTTTTCTATTCTAAATATAGTCTTATATACAAAAATTAATTTTTTCAGTATAATAAGACCATTGCTCTCATAGTTCAACGGGATAGAACAGGGGACTCCTAAGCCTCTAATCCAAGTTCGAGTCTTGGTGAGAGCACAATCTAAATATAAATTGTTTGCATGAAATCAAAACATTTTTATTGGTGGGGTGGGGCATTCATTGTAGTAGTCTTTGGTATATTCTTGTCTGCATATAATCAAGCTTATTCAGATAATAATATTAACTCTGACAATTTAGGTATTTTGCATCATATTCCAATTTTAGATATGCCTAGTAGGAATATTGAGTTTTCATCAGCACAAACTTTGGTACCAGCGCCTATCGCTAGATTTCAAAAAAAATCAGAAAATTTATCAGAGCCTAGTATTACCGCTGAGTCAGCTCTTGTGGTTGATTTTGCTACAGGAGATATTTTATTTAGTAAAAATGCACTAGATAAACATGAGTTAGCCAGTATAACTAAAATTTTAAGTGCAATGGTAGTTATGGATGAATATAAGTGGGATACTAATAGATATCTTACCATGACTCAAACAGCTTTTGATACTTATGGTGGGAATTCATTACAAGTTGATGACAAGTTTCTAACTGAAGATATTCTAAGAGCTTCACTTATGGTCTCTAGTAATGACGCAGCACAACTACTAGCAGAAAATTTTGGAGGAGTAGATAAATTTGTGTTAAAGATGAACCAAAAAGCCAAAAGTATACAAATGCAGTCTAGTCAATTTTTTAATTCTCATGGGCTGGATCAAGAACCTACTAGTAATTATAGTACTGCTAGTGATGTTATGAAATTAACTCAAGACTTATATGACAACTACCCAGATTTGATGGCTGTTTTACGACAAAAGGAAGTTTTTATTAAATCACAGTCTGGTAAAAATATTAGATTAGGAAATACAAATGAAATGTTAGGAGTAGATCCACAAATGCTAGTGGGTAAAACTGGGTTGACAGACCAAGCAGGAGAAACCTTTTCTTCAGTAGTATCAATTCAAAATAGAGTTGTTGGGATTGTGGTTTTGAACTCGTCTATTGGAGGGTATCGTTTTCAAGATACTAGAAATCTGATAAAATGGATAGAAGATAACTATTCAATATGATTATAACTGTAACGAATCAAAAAGGGGGAACAGGTAAGACAACTACTAGCATTAATCTAGCATCTTATTTATCTAAGTTTGGTAAAAAGGTATTGTTAGTTGATCTTGACCCACAAAGTAATGCTACTAGTGGTTTAGGATTTGAACTTGGAAACCGAGCTGGCCTATATGAATTGATGATGGATAATAGTATTCCATTTAACCAGAGTATTCACGGTACTAGGTATGGAAAATTAGATGTAATAGCTGGGAGTCAAGATGTAGCTGGAATAGGTGTAGAGCTAGTTAGTATGGAGCGACGAGAATTTGTGTTGATGGATCAATTACAAAGTTTATCTCACCTATATGATTATATTATTATTGACTCCCCACCTAGTTTAGGATTATTGACTATAAATGGCTTGGTAGCTGCTGATAAAATTATAATTCCAGTGCAATGTGAGTATTATGCCTTGGAGGGACTGGGTCAATTATTGGAGACAATTCAGTTAATTGCTGACAATCTAAAACCTAGTTTGTCAGTCTTAGGAGCTTTATTGACTATGTATGACAGGCGCAATAGGCTCTCAGCTATGGTTGCAAAAGAGGTTAATAAATTTTTTCCAGGATATGTATTTGATACTGTAATTCCTAGAAATGTTAGTCTGTCAGAAGCTCCTAGCTTTGGTAAGGCTATCCATGAATACGCCCCATTATCCAAGGGGTCTTTTGCTTATCGTCAATTAGCTCAGGAGTTAATAAAATTAACCTCCCAAAGCTAATCACGTTTGATTAGCAAATTTCACCAAATATGGTATACTAAATTTAGTATAAATTATAAATATGAGTAAAAGTCCACTTGGTAGAGGTTTGTCATCTTTAATCCCTAATAAAGCATCTGAAATAGTTAATAAACAGTCAGAGGTTAAATTTATCAATGATGCTGATAATGTTGACATAAAGGATACCCTTTTAGAGGTTAATATTGATTTGATAGCCCCAAATCCTTATCAGCCCCGCACCGAATTTCTACAAGAGGAAATTGATAACCTAGCTCAATCGATAAAAGATAAGGGAATTTTACAGCCTTTAGTTGTAACTTCTTTATCCGATGGTAAATATGAGCTGATTGCTGGGGAGCGTAGATTGAGAGCCGCTAAGTTAGCTGGAATTAAGAAAGTAGCCGTAGTTATAAAAAATGGAGTGAGTGACCAAGATAAAGCTGAGTTGGCTTTAATTGAAAATATTCAGCGCCAGAATCTCAACCCAATTGAACGAGCTAGGGGATTTTTTGAATTGCAGAATAAATTCAATATGACTCAAGATGCAATAGCAAAACAACTGGATATTAGTCGCTCAGCTGTAGCCAATACCTTACGTTATTTACAGCTACCACAAAATGTACAAAAAGCTTTGTCAGAGGGTCTAATTACAGAAGGCCATGCTAAGATTATTGCTGGAATAAATGACCCAGAAAGACAAGAGCATATTTTATCTAATATTATTAATAATGCACTGAATGTGCGGCAGACAGAAAAAGTACTAAAAAAATCTCCATCAAATGAGCAAAATCAAGTTAGTCCTCACGTAAAAGAGTGGATATCTCAGTTGTCAGAGACTATACACAATAAAGTTGAAGTTAGAAAAAAGGGTAAAAGATATATAGTAACTCTTAACTTTTTTGAGGAAACTGATATAGAAAACTTGTATAAAAAGTTATCCAATTAAAACTATATGAACGTTTTGAGTATAGATTATGGTGATGTAAGAATTGGTTTAGCTCATGGATCCACAGATCATAATATTGCTTTGCCACTGATAGTTCTTAAAAACAACGATGCTCTCTGGGAAAATTTAGGACATTTAATAGAGGAATATGATATAGATTTAATTCTAGTTGGATTACCTTTAAATTTTCAATCACAAGACACTCAACAAACTGGCAAAGTCAGACAGTTTATTAAAGATTTAAAATTAAAATTTGAGATTAAGGTAGAGGAATATGATGAGCGTTTAACTAGCTCTTTAGCTAAACGATATATCCCTAAAGGCCAAAGTATTGATATAGAGTCAGCTAGAATTTTGTTAGAAGAGTGGTTTGATAAAAAAACTATATGAAGATCAGTGTAGTAATACCAGCTTATAATGAAGAAAAGAGGATATCGCCTACAATACACAGTGTAATTAGATATCTAGATCAATTCTCAAAAGATGATTATGAGGTTCTAGTGGTTTTAGATGGTTCACAAGATAATACTTTTTCAGTTGTAGCTAATCTAGCTGATGAATATAAGTACATTAGAATTATCAATAATAAAATTAATCGTGGCAAAGGGGCCGTGGTAAAACAAGGAATTCTGGAATCAAAAGGTGAGTATGTATTGTTTATGGATGCAGACAACTCTACGCATATTGATGAGTTAGACAATATTATGCCTCATTTATTAGACGGAATTCAAGTTGTGGTTGGTTCTAGAGATTTGGCTGATAGTCAGGTAAAAGTTCGACAGGCAAGATATAAAGAATTGTTAGGAGACTTAGGTAATTGGTGGATACAATTTTTATTAGTTGGAGGAATCAAAGATACGCAGTGTGGTTTTAAAGTATTCCATGGTAATACTGCACGTCAAATATTTGATAAAGTCACAATGCAAGGCTGGTCATTTGACATAGAGGTATTAGCCATAGCTCGTTATTTTGGTTTTAAAATAAAAGAAATGCCAGTTGTGTGGTATAATGATACTGACTCACATGTAACTTTAAAAGACTATCTAATTGTCTTGAGGGACACTATTATAATTAGGTATAGACTATGGAAAGGATATTATAAAATAAATTAAAATATGACTAAAAAAATCAAAACTACACAAGAGTTTCGCCAAGATCCATTTACTGGGGAATGGGTTCTGGTTTCAACAAATAGAAATCATAGGCCACATACATTAGTATCAGCTAACTTTAATTTTAGTGATGTCTCTAAATTAATTAACCCTTTTCAAAACATAGTCAATGGTTCGTCTAAGGAAAAAGTATTATTAGAATTAAAAGACATAGATAATAATCCTCAGATATTTGTAGTCAATAATAAATATCCACTACTACGTGAAATAGACTTACCATTATACCAAACTTATGGTCCTTATTATTTTGTAGAAGGAGAAGGTCATCATGAATTGGTAATTTATAAAGATCCGGAGACTCCTATTCGTAACTTTTCTATCAAAAATTTAGCATTAATGTTTCAAGCCTTTAGAGATAGGACTTTAGTGCTAATGAAGCAAAAACATATTAGATATATATCTATTATACATAATAATGGTTATAAGGCAGGTGCATCCGTCGCTCACCCACATTCTCAAATTATAGCTACCCCCATTGTGCCGGATGGGATTGAGCGTATTATCGAAGGTGCTCGTCTTTATTATCGCTCTAATAACAGAGATTTAGCTCAAGTAATTATTGATTTTGAGCAAGAAGATAATCGAAGGCTAATAGCGGAGAATAATGAATTTATAGCCTTAGCTCCCTATGCCTCTAGAATGGCATATGAGGTAGAGATTTATCCCAAATTCCCTCAAGCCCATTTTGCTTATATTAATTTAACTGAATTAAACAGTTTAGCAAGAATATATAAAAAAATATTGCAATCTTATTATAGTAATTTAGGAGATATTGACTATAATATGGCAATTATTACCGCTCCAGTTGATGGTAATTTGTACAAAGGTTTTAGGTGGTTTGTTCGTTTAACTCCTAGGGTTAGTTTTGCCGGTGGTTATGAAGTTGGGACGGATACAGATGTTTGTATAGTATCACCAGAGTTGGCTGCAGAGATATTAAGCTAAAGTATGTATAAAATAAAAGAGCTTCCATTAGATCAGCAGCCCAGAGAAAAGTTGATTGATTTGGGGTCTCAAAATTTGAGCTTAGAAGAATTACTATCAATTATTTTAGTTACTGGCTATAAGGGCGAAAATGTAATAGAGCTATCAAGTAGAATACTAAAAGACTACGGTCCCAAAGCGATTACTTGTTACACTAAAGTCGCTGATATTATGGAGGATTTCAAATTACCTAAAGTGAAAGCATGTCAGGTTTTAGCCTGCTTTGAAATAGGGAGGCGTATTTTTGCTGATAACACGGTGGGACTAACTACTATAAGATCCCCAGAAGATGTTTGGAATTTTGTTAGTGATATGTATACTTTGAAAAAAGAATATTTGAGAGGATTGTACCTCAATGTAAAAAATCAAGTCATACATGACGAAGTGATCTCCATAGGCACGCTTGATCAAAGTATTGCTCATCCCAGAGACATATTTTCTCCGGCTTTAAAATATAACGCAGCTGCTATAATTCTAGTACATAATCACCCTTCAGGCGATACTACACCAAGTCAAGCCGATATCAGACTTACCGAAGTAGTCAAAAAAGTTGGGGATATGATGTCCATAGCGGTTTTAGATCATATCGTAGTATCAAAGCTTGGCTATAAAAGTATTTAATATGTGTTATATTTTGACATATATTAAAAAGAGCTTATATAAAGCTTGTTTAGGTCTTTACTAAAGTGTAAAAATAGTGTATAATGGCTGTAAATAATGCAGATTATATGGTAGATATACGGGACGAGCAACAAATACCAAATCAACAAAAAAAATCACATACTTGGCGTACTGAACTGTGGGATTTTATAAAAACACTATTAATATTTTACATCTTATATTTTTTTGTAAGAACTTATATAGCACAACCGTTTTTAGTCAAGGGAAGGTCTATGGAGCAAACCTTCTCAGATGGAGACTATTTGATTGTTGATCAGTTATCTTATAGCTTTAGTGAGCCTAAAAGATTTGAGGTTGTGGTTTTTCATACAGAGTTTATCCCTGGTGGTAGTGTAAACGAATATTATATAAAAAGAGTTATTGGGTTGCCTGGAGATAGAATTGTGGTTAAAGAAGGCAGTGTATTCTTATATGAGCAGAACGACTCAACAGCTGTCAAGTTAGATGAAAAGTATTTAATAGATGGTTTGAAAACACTGTCCAATGCCCCGGTAGATGTAGTATTGAAAGATAACGAATACTTTGTATTGGGAGATAATAGAGGGAATAGCTCAGACTCTAGATATTGGGGGCCAGTTAATAAAAAATATATTTTAGGTAAGCCTCTAATAAGGTTGTTTCCATTTAACGAAATGGCCATATTTACAAAAGAAGAGTTTATTGGGAATAAATAAAATGTTTTATGAGTAAGAAGAATTTACAAAAAGTTTATTCGGTGCCACAACTAAACATTAATAAAGATAACTCATTAATCTGGGATAATGTTGTATCAGATGTAAGAGAAACTTTGAGAAGTACAGGATACTCTCATAATGTTTTCTCATTTAGTGCAGAGCTTGCAGTTTTTAATACAAATGTATTATCTTTACTAAATATTAAAGATAAAAAATCTTTGATAACTTTGAAGCGAGGCAAAAAACAATCCGTAGTTATAAGTGTTCCAGGTCCTATTAGTATATTCCAATCTATTATTGATCATAATATAGACTATAAAGAAGAAACACTCAAATTATTTGACTATGGAATATCTTTAGTGGATGATGATGACGATGACTCAACTATCCCAAGGCAGTTTCATGTCTTTAAAGCTGAGTGTATTGGTGATAATAATTCAGTTAGAGATGCTGAGCTAATGTTGACTGCATATAGATTGTTGGAAGAGCAAGGAATTAAAAATCTAATAATCACTATTAATGATCTTGGTGGTAGAGAATCCAGACAAAAATATTATCAGGAAATTGCATCTAAAGCACAAACTAGATATAAAGATTTAGTTCAAAAATTAGAATATAATCCAATTCGACTATATAATGAGTTGAATTCTACAGATTCTGATATAAATTTGCGTTTGCCGCAGATTGTAGACTATCTTAGTGAGTCTGAAACAAAATATCTACAGGAAGTGTTAGAGTTTTTAGAGACATTAGATATTTCGTACGAGTTAGATTCTGGACTCTCAGGATCACTTGGTTTCAATGAGGGGGTATATTTTGAAATACGTAGTCAAGATTACCCAGAAACCGTACTAGTAAGAGGTGGAAGACATAATGAATTGTTTAATGAGTTGAGTGGAGAGAAAAAACTAGGTGCAGTTGGTATGGAGATATACATAGAGTCTCTAGTTTACGTTGCTCAAAAAATTCAATCAGAGAAGTTAGATAGAATTAATAAACCAGATATATTCGTGGCTTCAATTGGTCCAGAAGGTCAAAAAAGTGCACTTAAGATTCTTTCATTAATTCAAAAAAGCGGATTAGGGGTAAAGGAAAGTTTTGGAGTAAAAAGTCTGAGAGAGCAGCTGATGAAAGCTAAAAAGTCAGATGCAGAAATAACTTTAATTGTTGGTAGAAAGGAAGCAGTTGACGGTACAGTTATTTTAAGAGATAAGGAAAGTGAAAATCAAGAGATTATTCCTATAGAAAAGTTATTATCTATCATTAGTCAGAAACTAGATAAGAGTTAGATTTGAGGTTAAATCTTGCATAAGTTAATACTTTGTGGTATACTTATTTAAAAGTCTTGCAAAAGATAGTTTTTTATTGATTTAAAATATTGAAAGGAGGTTGTTAATACATGGTAGAAGTAAGAAAAAGAGAGAAAGAAAGCGTAGAATCTATGATCAGGCGCTTTACTAGACGTCTCCAAAAAAGTGAAGTATTGGCTCAAGCCAGAGCATCTAGATTTTTTACTAAAGGTAAGTCTAAGACCAAACAAAGACAGGCTGCAATCAAAAAAGTGCAATTTTTGTCTGAAAAAGATAAGCTTGTTAAAATGGGAAAAGTTCGTTCCACAGAGCGTTTACCTAATAAGTATAAGTTGAAAATTAAGGCAAGTATAAAATAATATATTGATGTATGTCTAGCATAGCTGTACAAATCAAAAAAGACATGATCCAAGCCATGAAAGATGGTGATAATCTTAAAAAAACAGTCTTAAGAACGTTTAGCTCAGAGTTCAAGAATGCTGAAATAGATAAGGGTAGTATGCTGGAAGATGTAGATGTAATTAAAGTTCTATCTAAACTAGAAAAGCAACGTAAAGACTCAATACAGGCTTATAAGGAGGCTGGCAGAGAAGATTTAGTTGTATCAGAACAAGAAGAATTGGCTATTATTCAGCAGTATTTACCATCGAAGTTATCAAATGATGAGCTGTCTAAATTAGTAGATCAAGCTATCATTGAGTTGGGAGATGGTGCTAACTTTGGCTCGGTAATGAAGTTTGTTGTAGTTAAAGCTGAAGGTAGGGCAGATGGAAATCAAATTAAAGAATTAGTACAATCTAAATTGGCATAAATTATGTTTTTGGAATTTGAAACACAAGTTCCTGATATAGCAGACTATAGTAGTCTTATTGCGCTATGTGTCGATATATTTAGTCAAAACACTGACCGTAAGTTTAAAGAATCTACGGTCAGTGTTGCTATTGTAGACGAAGATACAATTCAGAGATTGAATTTTCAATATAGGAATCAAGATAAAGTTACAGATGTTCTCTCCTTTTCTCTATGGGAAGATGGCTCTCAATATTTACCAGAAGATATATTGGGAGATATAGTTATTTGTTATCAAAAAGCTAAACAACAGGCACAAGATTTGGGTCACAGTATAGAATACGAGCTAGCCGTTTTATGTCTCCATGGTCTTTGCCATTTGGTAGGTTATGACCATCAAACTGATGATGATTATCATGAAATGCAGGAAGAGGAGGGCAAACTATTAGATTTAGTTAAGAAACGCTATTCATTTTCTTGAGAATATGTGATATGATAATATAAGAAAAAACAATATATATATAAATTATGACAAAAAGCGAGATAATAGTTGGAATAGATGTAGGTACATCCCTTACTAAAATTGCAGTAGGTAAGTATTTAAGGGATGATAAAACTCCCTCTATTATAGCGCTAGGTATAGCTCCTAGTGAGGGAGTCAAGCGAGGAGTTGTTACAGATATACAGGATGCCACTAAAAGTATAGGGATAGCACTAGAGACTGCCTCTAAGATGATAGAAGATGATATAAAAGAGGTCTATGTTTCACTGAATGGTTCTCACATCAATAGTATTCCCACGAGTGGTAAGGCTGCAGTCTCACGCGCTGATGGAGAAGTGACTTCAGATGATGTAGCAAGGGTTATTGCAAATTCTAATCCAGGCCCTAGCAGTCCAAATAAAGATATTATTGACATTATACCAAAAACTTATATTCTAGACGAAGAAACCGGAATCAAAAATCCAGAGGGTATGAACGGAATTCGTCTAGAATTAGAAGCTATAATAGTAGAAGGTACATCATCTTGTATTAAGAATCTAGAAAAATGTATTCATAATTTAGGTCTATCTATTAATTCAGAAGAAATAGGTATTATTAGTGCTTCTAACTCAGTTTTAACCAAAAAACAAAAAGATTTAGGAGTAGCGGTGATTGATATGGGAGCTGGAACCACATCCGTAGCTGTGTATGAGGAAGGGCATCTAATACACATAGTAGTTATACCAATAGGAGCCAATCATATTACCAATGACCTTGCAATTGGTCTTAGAACCTCTATAGAAGTAGCTGAGAAAGTTAAATTAAAATATGGAATAGCTTTAGAAAAATCTTTAGGAGAAGATGCCAAACTAAAAATTGATTTGTCTAAAATAAATTCTGAGGAAGTGGGAGTTTTTCCACTATCTTATGTCGCCAGTATAATTGAGGCGAGATTAAAAGAAATATTTGGCTTAGTAAAACAAGAGTTGAAAAATATTGAAAGAGATGGACTACTACCAGCAGGAATAGTTTTGGTAGGGGGTGGTGCAAATTTAAAGATGATATTAGAATTAGCTAAGCAAGAATTAAAATTACCAACTAAGATTGGCATCCCGCAGGGTGTGGAAGGAAGTATAGCCGATGTGGATAACCCGATCTATGCAAATCTAGTAGGTTTAGTGAAAGGTGGGTTCGAACATACAGATGACTTTAATATTCATTCACACTCTGGTCAAAAGAATAAAGTTGCATCTAAAGTCACTAACCCTTTCAAAAGTCTTTTAAAACTTGTATTCCCAGATTAAATAAATCAATATTATGAATAATTTTAACTCAGACCAAAAATCACATATATTAAGTAGTCCAGAGAACCAAGAAAGGGGAGCCTCTGGAGGTGTCAACAATCCGAATCAAGCCGAACAAGGAGAGATTGGGTTGAGTGGAGAGATATTGGAAGGACGTGAAGGAGAAGAGACTGCAGGACAGCTAGATGTTGAGGGAGAAGATGATAGAACTTTTGATTTAGAAAACTTTGATACTTTAATAGCTGATACGGCAAGAGATTTAGAGGCACCTGATAAACCTCCTTTTGAATTAGATCCAGAAACAGGCTTATCCCTACAAGGTAAACAAATTGAAGATTTAAGGACTCAGTTAGAAGCCTTAGAAAATGATGAGTCAACTAAGTTAGATGTATCATCTGAAATTGAAGCTAATAGAATTCAAGAAAGAGATGTATTAAATACTAA
>JBEDBC010000007.1:0-6644 GCA_041177485.1 Candidatus Parcubacteria bacterium
TAGCTAGGGTGGCGGAATGGTAGACGCGACGGACTTAAAATCCGTTGGTGATTAAACACTGTGAGGGTTCAAGTCCCTCTCCTAGTACAAAGAATAAATTAAAAAATCAATAGTCCGTTTGGACTATTGATTAAGGACTTGAAGGTCGGAGCGATGTGTGAGTTTGTACGAAGTTGTGTTTTTGTCTCCCTTTGCCTGCCTGCGGTAGACAGAGAGGAAGTACCCGTAGTAGACGCACAGTCTGGTAAAGTGCTCAGGAAAATGGGAGTTTTCCTATGGAGGAAGGTTGGGAAATTGAGAGGTTTTCCAGGAGTAAGTCCCATTTGTGACGGGGAGGGTGGATAAGATGTAGTATTAAATTCAATCCACCTCCGGCACTTCTGCGCCCTCCTCCAAAGGAGGGCACAGAATTCACCCTAATAGGTGACAAAAAGTAGCTCCCCTTAAACTAAAGTATAGAGACAATAGGTTGTTAATCTTTTTTAATCTTGCCCCCTACTCCTCTGAGTGCGATGCGGGGGTGTTTTTTTTCGACTAATTATCCTAAATTTGATATAATAAATGTAAAATAATATATATTTAAAAGATGTGTCGATATGCCCTCGCCGATGATGACTCAGTTTTATGAAATCAAAAAAGATTATCCCAATGATATTTTGTTCTTTCGGCTGGGGGATTTTTATGAAATGTTTGCAGAGGATGCGAAGTTAGCAGCTCCTATTCTAGATCTTGTTTTGACCGCACGAAAGAATACAGTAGACGGAGTAATTCCGATGTGTGGAGTGCCTTATCACTCATCTACTCAGTATATTCAGAAGTTGATCAAAGCGGGATATTCAGTGGCTTTATGTGAGCAACAGGGCTCGGCTCAGGACGCTAAGGGTTTGGTGACTCGAAAAGTTGTCAAAGTTATCTCTCCCGGGACGGCTCTTTTGGATATAGAGGCTACTGAATCTAGGTATATAGCTAGTATTTATGCTCACAAGAATAACGTATATCTAGCTTTAGCTGATTTGGGAACTGGGCTTTTTGAGGTCGGTGAATTTATGGAGTCAGAGCTCAAAGATATCTTGCAATCCAAACAAGTCAAAGAGATTATTATTCCAGACAATAGTGAGTTATTAGAAAATCTCCAGAAACTCAATATTAGAATTGTAGCTGAGTCTAAATGGAATTTTCAATTAGAGCGGGCGATTGAAGTGTTGACTAAGCATTTTGGCATTAGTAGTATGACTGGTTTGGGCTTTGAGATTGATGATATGAGCTTATGTCCGGCTGGGGCTTTGCTTACTTATCTTACCTATACTCAACAAGAGGATTTGAAACATATCACCAGATTAAAGACAATTTCTCTAGCTCAATATATGCGATTAGATGTCCAAACTATTCAGAATTTGGAATTGTTCCAACTCCCAAGAGCTAGCCAAAAGGGTAAGACTTTTTATCAGGCCATTAATTATACCAAAAATCCTCTAGGGTCTAGGATGCTAAGGTCTTGGATATTGTCCCCACTCCTAGACATTAAGGTTATTCAGTCTCGGCAAGAGCATATTCAAAATTATATAGACAATTCTACTAAGATTACAGAGACTAGAGATTTATTGGTTCAAATTGCAGATATTGAGCGGCTATTAGCAAGATTATCTAGTAATGTGGGTGGTCCAAGAGATATGTTATTATTATCCAAAAGCTTCGATCATATTGCCTCAATTCTAGAGATAGACCAAGCCTCTTATGTTAAACCTGCTCAAAAAGCCTTATTAAAACTAGAATCTTTACGGCAAGAATTACAAAAGGCCTTACAAGAAAATGTACCAATTCTGGCTCGGGATGGAGGATTTGTAGCTTTAGGCTATCGGCAAGATATAGATGAATTGTTAAATTTAAGTCAAGGTGGCAAGGATTATCTCTTGGAATTGCAGGCTCAGGAGCAGGCACGGACAGGAATCAATTCTCTCAAGGTCAAATACAATAAAGTCTTCGGGTATTATATAGAGATTAGCAATGCTTATAAAAACCAAGTTTTACCAGACAATTATATCAAAAAGCAGACTTTAGCTAATGCAGAACGATATATTACTCCTGAACTCAAAGATTTTGAAGAGAAAATTCTAACTTCAGAAGCTGAACTACTACACTTAGAGCAAATTGTCTTTGAGGAGTTAAGACAGGCTATTATAACTGAGGCGGAGCAAATTTATACAATTTCTAAAACTATTGCTTATATTGATTGTATTCAGGCAGGAGCCAAATTAGCCATAGAGTGGAATTATACTTGTCCTAAAATTAGTAGAAATCAAAATTTGTATATAGAGTCTGGTCGGCATCCAGTGCTAGAGCAGTTAATCACCGAATATGTTGCTAATGACTGTAAATTAGCTGAGCCAGATCACTCTTTGATGTTAATCACTGGACCGAATATGGGTGGAAAATCGACTTATATCAGACAGGTGGCTTTGATAGTTCTTTTGACTCAAATTGGCTATTTTGTACCAGCTAATAAGGCTGAGATTGGAATAGTGGATAGAATTTTTACTCGAGTTGGAGCCTCGGATAATATGAGTGAGGGACATAGTACTTTTATGGTTGAGATGTTGGAAGTTGCCAATATTCTACATAATGCTAGTAAGTCCAGTTTGATTATTTTGGATGAGGTTGGGAGAGGTACTTCCACTTATGACGGGATGAGCATAGCTAAAGCTTTGATTGAATATATTCATAATACCATTAAAGCAAGAACTCTTTTTGCTACACATTACCATGAATTATTGAGTCTAGAAGACGAGCTGGCAGGGGTGGTAAAT
Source organism: Candidatus Parcubacteria bacterium (assembly GCA_041177485.1). Taxonomy (GTDB): domain Bacteria; phylum Patescibacteriota; class Minisyncoccia; order SW-4-49-11; family SW-4-49-11; genus CALRBF01. Next base: position 2,805 of record JBEDBC010000007.1, read on the forward strand.
TATCAGGTGATAATCCAAGATAGTTCAGAGGATATTATATTCTTACATCGTATAGAGCAAGGTGGGGCGGATAAAAGTTATGGAATTGCCATTGCTAAATTAGCGGGATTCCCCTCAGATGTGCTAGAATTAGCTAAGAGGGCTCTGATACAATATGAGCAGAAAAAATCTCAATTATCATTCTTAGAAATTCCAATTACGGATACCAAACATATTCCAAAACTAGAAGTCAATCCCGAGATTGAGAACTATAAGCATCTTTTACAAGATTTACATTCTTATAATCTTAATGATCTAACTCCAATTCAGGCACTGTCTATATTAGATGAATTGCAAAAAAACAATCCACTATGATAAATTTATTACCCAAAAATATAATCAATCAAATTGCCGCTGGAGAAGTGGTTGAGAGGCCAGCTTCTATTGTCAAGGAATTGGTAGAGAATTCTCTAGATGCTGGTGCTACGGAGATACAAATTGAGGTTCTTGATGCTGGTTTGACTGAAATTATTATCAAGGATAATGGCTCTGGAATTGATAAAGATGATTTTGAGAATTTGTTCAAAAGACATGCTACTAGCAAAATTGAGAAAATTGAAGATTTGCAATCCCTATCTACTATGGGCTTCAGAGGGGAGGCTTTGTCTAGTATTCAAGCAGTATCACAAGTAGAATTAGTGACCAAAACTAACTCAGATAAGACTGGTTATTTTTATAATCCACATACATCTGAGATAAAAGCAGTCGCCAAAGCTAATACTGGTACTACCATTACAATCAAGAATTTATTCTATAATGTCCCTGCACGGAAAAAATTCCTAAAGACCAATGCCACCGAATTATCTCATATTACCAAAATTATAGAAGAAATAGCTCTGGTTCATCCAGAAGTAGCCTTTATCTATAAATCTCAAAATCGGGAGCTAATCAATGTCAAGGCCAGTGATTTATTAACTAGAACCATCAATATACTCAAAGTCCAAGAATCAGAATACCTATTATTAGTAGATTCTCAAAAACATAATCTCAAAGCCATCGGCTATATTGGGCATCCTAGAATTTCTAAAAAATCACCTCAATATCATATTTTTATCAATAATCGGCCTGTCATACAACCACTAATTAATAAGGCAATACAACAAGGTTTTGACACTATGCTAGAAGTTGGCCATTATCCCTTTGCCTTTGTATCTATATTTATCCCACCTCAAGAATTAGATGTCAATGTGCATCCAAGGAAAACTGAGGTCAAATTCACTGATGATAGAGTTGTGTTCCAGACTGTCAAATATCTAATCCGAGACACTCTGCAGAAGTCAGCTTTTGATGTGGTCTTAAAACCACAATCCACCTCATCTAACATAACCCAAGATAATTCAAGCACAAAATCTAATCAGACTCAAAACTATAATTTTAAGCTCTATAATGACTCTGTCAAGACCTATCAGAAACCTCAAATAGCTGAGATGAATATGTCTCAATATTCCCCCAAACAAATCCCAAAAGCTCAATATAATTTCCATAATATACAACCAAAGTTCAGGGAATTATTAGAGTCTGATACTATTAAACCTGATTTTTTACATGTTTTTGACACTTATATAGTATATCCCAATCAAAATGGAATTATGATTTTAGACCAACATGCTGTACATGAAAAAGTAATTTTAGAGCAATTGATGAATCAAGACGAGCCAGTAAAGTCGCAAGCTCTATTATTCCCGATTGCTATTAGTGTGCCACAATCCGAAAAAGATGTAACTATAGAAATTCTGTCTCAACTCCCAGGTTTTGAAGTAGATGATTTTGGGTTAAGTGAGATTATAATCAGAGCTTTACCAACCTTCTTATCTAAAACTCAAAAGGCAGAAGAGCATATCAAAACTCTAATTGCTCAAATTCAAGACAGAGGAAAAACTATAGAATTATCTGAATTAAGGGTAGAGTTATTAAAAACTATTGCTTGTAAATCGGCTATAAAAGCTGGCTATAATATGACACAACAAGAAATAGAGGCTTTGATTCAATCTGTATCTAAGACTGATTTTGGCTTTGCTTGCTGTCATGGTAGGCCAACTATGGTACAATTAGACAGAGATTGGTTTGAAAAACAGTTTTCACGATAAATAAAATCTATGCAGAATAAAAAAATCATTATAGTAGAAAGTATCACGGCAGGCTTACTTTGGCTAACAGTATTGATGATAGCTATTTCAATTTTGGGATATATTCCTATTTGGATAGGAGGGGTATTTGCTGGTATATTAGGGATTTCATACATTGCAACTCTTAGCTGGTATACTTGTATAGACCAAATGCCACCACAAATTACTAAATTCATACTAATTCAAACTTTACCTTTGGCTTTGATAGGATTGATTTTTTTTGACACTATTACAGCTTTAATTATAGGTTTTACTCTAGTATTAGGTATACAAATTTTATTCAAAGCAATCAGAGATATCAATGACAGTGCTAATGATCACATCAAATTTAGAGTCAAAACTATAATTCTCCCTCATACCAAGGGTATTATAATCTGGCTAATGATATTAAGTTCAGTCTTTATTTATGGTAATACACTTAAAACTAATCCCAATGGAATATTTTTGGAAGAGTCTTTTTTAGGGAATCAAATCCAAGCTTGGACACCAATTTTAAAGCAGGTAATTCCTAATTTTAACCCAAATGCTTCAATTGGAAATTATATTTCAGAACAATTAGATTCTCAAGATTTGAATCTAAAGAATATCAATCGAGATCAAATTATACAGCAACAGATAGACGAATTATCCAAAAGATTTGAACTCAATCTTACCCCAGACACCCCCATTACCAAAGCTCTGGTAGATTATGGGAATAGATTTTTGACTCCTTGGATGAGTGGTCCGCTTTGGGGAGCAGTAGTCTCTTTATTAGTATTTTTCACATTTTTGCCATTTGTCGGTATATTCCAATTTGGGATTAAGATAATAGCTAATATAATTTATAAAATAAATATCAAATCTAAAACAACTACTTTAATCAAACAAAATACTGAAAAAGATACCTTAAGCTGGTAGAAGTGAGATTGATATTCATAGAGTCGGCGACTTGTGAATTATTGTCCTCCCTGCCTACCGCAGGCAGGCAAAGGAGGAGGTGGATGCACTTTTTTTCGTAGCGGAGGGTTTATCCCTCCACTGACTAATTTTGGGGAATTTTTAGCTCATAAGCCCCTCCACCACATCAAAACTCACTCTACAAAACCTACACGATGTATTATATTTGATACATACTATGGACTAAGATTAGAAATATATCTAGACAAAGGGAGGAGAAGAAATTACTGCTCTTTAGTGCTACACATAATATGAAACTAATAATAGGTATTGACAAAAGTGGGTAAAAGTGATATGGTCTAGGAGAACTGTCAAGAGGCTTGAACACAATGGCTATTGTTCGTACTGGTCCCATTGCTCTTTTTAGGGATATTCGCCTTGCCCTTAGCTCAAATACCATCATCCGCGATAATGCTCGTTCTGCATTGGTCACTGCTCTTCATTCTGAGGGTGTGATTGGTCTGGGTGGGCTGTTGTCACTAGGTGTTATTGTTATTTGGGTAAAGTTTACAACTGTCTTTGGCATCAGCCCCCTCACCACTATTGGAGGTATTGCTATTGGTTTATTTTTGTCCTTCTGTCAATTTGGCAGTACCTATCGAGGTTCTAATATAGATGAGTGAGTCAATCAACCCCCCGACCGTCTCACGGCTCGGGTTTTTTCTTTCTTAAAAAACAAAATAGCACTCTGTACAGATTAGTGCTAATATTGTATAATATTTTGTATAAAATAATTAAA
>JBEDBC010000008.1:0-4423 GCA_041177485.1 Candidatus Parcubacteria bacterium
GTTTACAAGTTACCAAGGAGTGGGAGCAAATTTTATAATTCGATTAAATAGTGATGGAAGTAGGGATACTAGTTTTAACGTGGGTACTGGATTTAATAATACTGTCAACACCCTCACTCTCCAAAGTGATGGCAAGATCCTAGTAGGAGGAGGGTTTACAAGTTACCAAGGAGTGGAAGCAAATAGAATAATCCGATTAAATAGTGATGGTAGTAGAGATACAAGCTTTAACATGGGTACAGGTTTTAGTAATTATGTCGACACCCTCGCTCTCCAAAGTGATGGTAAGATCCTAGTAGGAGGGCAGTTTACAAGTTACCAAGGAGTGGGAGCAAATTATATAATCCGATTAAATAGTGATGGGAGCAGAGATACAAGCTTTAACATGGGTACAGGTTTTAGTAATTATGTCGACACCCTCGCTCTCCAAAGTGATGGCAAGATCCTAGTAGGGGGATGGTTTACAAGTTACCAAGGAGTGGGAGCAAATTATATAATCCGATTAAATAGTGATGGGAGTAGAGATACAAGCTTTAATCTAGGTACGGGGTTTAATGATAGTATCGCAAGCCTCGCCCTCCAAAGTGATGGCAAGATCTTAGTGGGAGGGTATTTTACAAATTACCAAGATCAACTAGCGGGGTATTTGATAAGGGTGGGAGATTAGATCTAAAATACTTTGAATTGGTAGCCTTTATATAAATATTATTGGTGTTTAGTAGTTTATACTAATGTTAATTTAATATTACAGACTAGATTTCTTACTTGCTAAATATATTTCTTTAGCTTCTTTATACCTGATAATAGCTTCTTGTCTGGCTTGATGGTGGGGGGTAATTGGTGCTTTGACTGTGTTATAATAATTCTCATCTAACCATTTGTTTTGATATAAGCCTTGGGTGTCATAATTCTCAGCTTGTAAATAGGGATTAAAAATTCGAATTGGCTTTGGGTCGGCTCCAACTGAAGCTCCCCATTGCCAACCTCCATTATTAGAAGGCTCATCTAGGTCAATCAAACTAGCTCGGAAATATTCCTGCCCCCATCGCCAATCAATACCTAAATTTTTTGACAGTACACTTGCTACAATCATCCGAGAGCGATTATGCATCCAGCCTGTACGAGCTAATTGTTGCATAGAAGCATCCACAACTTTATAACCAGTTCTCCCTGTCATCCAAGCTATGAATCTGTCTTGCGCCTTTTTACCTTGAACCCAGTCCATAGTCTGTCTATACTGAGCTTGGAATTCTAAATCCAATAAATTCGGCTGATGATACAATAAATAAGCATAAAATTCTCGCCAGACTAGCTCCGAGATATAAGCACTAGCCCCGTTGCTAGTTTTATTATCCATAGATAACTCTTCAACACTAAGATTGAGATATTTAATAATCTCATCTTTGAGCTTACGAGCCGAGACAAAACCCCAAGCCAAGGCTAAACTCATCCGAGAAGTTTGGCCATTGTCTATAATATCCAGTTCCAGACTATTCCGATTCAAGCTATAATTCTCTAATTTACCAGAGACAAGATAATGATTAAAACTATCCAAAGCCTCAGCCTCAGAAGTATACCAATTAGATAAATCAGGCAAATCAAAATATTGGTCTAAATCATAAGTTATATCTAGAATTCTAAATTCTCTCTTGGTATTGAATAGCGATTCAATAATAGTAGTTTTGGGCTCTACATATTGCCAAGATGATATAAGTGGAGTAGGGGCATAATCTACAGAATTTAGGTCAGGCTTGGGAAGAGTTTGTAAATTCAAAAATTCCTGCCAGACAGATTTTTTAAAAGGTGTGAATACGGTATACAGACTGCCATTTTGGCTTCTAGTCTCGGGATTGACACTTAATCTATCAGCAAATATATTAACCTTAATCCCGGCTTCTCTAATCTTTCTAATTTGAGTATCAAAATCAGGATATATATCTTGATTGACGAAAATTTCCAGATCATAAATTTGAGATAATGCAATTATAGAATGAGCACCTTTGCCACGAATTAGGTGAAATTGCGGGAATTGCTCGGTGAGCTTAGGGATAGCTTGGGTCAATAAAAACCTCTGTGGATAGCCAAATTGGGACTCTGGACTAGCTTCTAGCATATAATCCTCCAAAATAAAGACAGGAGCAAATATAGCCCCAGTCTCACGAGCCTTAGCAATAGCATAGAATAGGGCAGAATTATCCTCTAGCCTTAAATCTCGCCGTACCCAATAAATAATTAGATTACATTTCATATATTTTATTATAGCATACTTTTTGGGAGGTGATGGGAATTGTTAATTAAGAATTAGTAGTTATAAATTATATCCACCCTCCCCCTACGGGTACTCCCTCCAAAGGGAGACAAAATATTATCCATCCCGTCAGACAAAGCCTGCCACCCCTCAAGAGGGGAATTTAAGTTCAATCCACTTCCTCCCTGCCTACCGCAGGCAGGCAAAGGAGGATAGTTCACACACCTATACTAAAGAAAAAAGCCCGTATGCTGTCGTGCATAGGGGCTTGAGTATGGATGGATCAGAGTATTCGATCCCCCCATTCTCTATCTTGTTTTTCTAATAGAGATTCATATTCTTTTTGTGATAGCTTTTTCTTGATTATCTTACCTGCTTCATTGGTATATATTATGAATTCAGATGGGTGATTATTGCTAACCAAATGTTCTTCCAGGACTAGATTATTTTGGGGTCTGATTACAGCTACAATATACAAAAGCCAACCAGAGTGAGAGGTCGGTTTTTCCTTTTGATATAATAATTCACCTTCAAAACCATAGGGATTATAAACTTGTAATGAACATCTACTCTCTGCTTGAATAGACCCAATTAAAAGTATTGAATTATCAACACATTTTTTTGATGTTATGATTCTTAAACTTTTAGAAGCCCTAGTTTGTGATAAACTAAAGGGTTGATTCAATAAATCTAGATTAACATCATCATCTATTGTAATGACAACCTCTTCATCGTCTGTCATCAACATAAGCCTATTGAATCCCTCGCTTTCCCTTATTTCTACTACAGATTCTTCAAAAGTTCCTTCTGTTAGAACAAGTTTCATTTCTGTTTCTAAAAGTGGCTTGAGTCTACCTTGTCAGGTGACTCTGGCAAGATGGAGTGTAGCACATTTGAAAATTTTTAGCAACTTAAATTAGAATTTATTATTTGAACCAATTTTTGCGCCATTCTTTCATTAAATCTATCTCATTTTGTTGAGTTGAAATTATGTCTTTTCCTAATTTTATTAATTCCTCTCTACTTGAATTTTCTACTATAATCTCAGCCATTTCTATAGCTCCTTCATGATGTATAATCATCTCATCGATAAAGGCTTTATCTAGTTCATCACCTTTTTTACCTTCTAAATTAGCATTCATATTATGCATCATATCTGACATACTCATAGAGCTATGGTCATTGCTCATCATACTGCCATCCGGCATCATATGCATATCGTCTTTATCAAAGGTAGAGTTCTTTTGGTCATCTTTATAGTTGGTGTCATTGCTGGTTCCAGCTATATAACCAATTACACCACCTATACACAGAGATACAATTATTATAATTAGACTCAAATTTTTCATAAAAATATAATTTAATTTTATATAAATTATTATACTATAAAATAAAAAACTTGTATATTTAATTGCTTAAAACTTTAAATTATGCTATAATATATTTACAGTATTGTTATATTTTGCTGTTTAATATGAAAGTCATTCAACAGTTTATTGAGTACTTTGAGGCTAAAAAGCATATTTTGGTGGCCTCTTCCTCTTTATTACCAAAAGGGGATTCTTCGGTTTTGTTTACTACAGCTGGGATGCAGCAATTCAAGTCTTATTATCTCGGGACTCCTTCACCTTATGGAAATCGGGTAATTAGCGTTCAGAAGTGTCTGAGAGTTGATGATATTGACGAGGTAGGGGATGAGACTCATAATACTTTTTTTGAGATGTTGGGTAATTTTTCCTTTAATTATCCTCAGGGTGAGGGTAGTTATTTTAAGTCTGAGGCAATTCGTCTTGGTTATGAGTTAATTGCTGAGACTTTGGGGATGAAAATTGACTATGTAACTATTTTTGCAGGGGATGATAAAAGTCCCAAGGATACAGAATCTTTGGCTATTTGGCAGGATTTGGCTCGTGAGAAGGGTATTGAGCTTGAGATTAGAGAATTAGGGCGAGAGGATAATTTTTGGGGACCTACTGGAGCGGAAGGACCTTGTGGTTCAACTACGGAAATTTTTGTAAATGATGTGGAGGTTTGGAATATTGTGTTTAATCAATATTATTCTGAGATTGGTGGTAAACTTAGAGATTTGCCCCAGCAAGGTGTTGATACAGGAGGAGGTCTGGAGAGAATTATGACTCAATTAGAGGGTGTCAATTCAGTGTATGACACTAGTGT
>JBEDBC010000009.1:0-11025 GCA_041177485.1 Candidatus Parcubacteria bacterium
ACTATTGATTTTATATTATGTATTGTATTCATAAGAATATCTATAATTATTAATATTAAGGTCTATGTATTTATGTTATCTTATTATTAGCAAATATGCAATAGTTAAAATTGTGGATAAGTGTAATTAAAGACTAAATATAAATCCAAGTACAGTATTGGATAAAACAAATGCTAACCCAACTATAAATAGTCCAATCACTGCATTTGTAATTGTAGATATAGAGTCTTGAGCTTTATTGGAATCATCTCCAGCTGTAGCATATCTAAATCCAGCTACTAATATTATTATAAATAGAACCATACCTATCAGACCAAGACTCCAACGCACGATATTAGAAACAAATGTGAACAAGTCACCTTGTTCTGTTACTCCTGTCCCCTCCGGGATCCCCAAAACTGGTGGTAAAGACTCCTGAGCTTGTGCTGTGGATATTATTAAATTATCAATAAAACTTTTTATCATATTATATATTTTTAACCTAAACTTACTAAAGCACTAGTTACATAATTTGTAATCAAGAAGGCAGCCATAACTATTGCTAAACCTATCACGGCATTAGTTATAGCAGAGATAGCAGATGCTGTTTTGCCAGAATCTCCCCCTGCAGTCATATAGATGTATCCTTGTAATACTATTACTACAAAGAAAACCGTTCCCAACAGTCCTAATATCCATCTAATAATGTTAGCTATATACTCTATAAGAGTGCTCTCTGTGTTAAGACCTGATTCGGCACCTTTAAATTCATTTAGTCCGCCCAATAACCCTCCGCTTCCTCCTGCTGATGAACCGCCCTGAGAAGCTCCACTATTATTAGATGCTAATGCTGTCTTAGCTGATGCTGGAGCATCAGCCACACATTGCCCTATGGTAGATGTAGATGTAGCTTTGACACAAGCCTGGTTTGCACCACAACCAGCAGAGCCATCGTTTTTTTTACAATCTGTTGCAATAACCCTACATTCCAAAAATCCATCTGCTTTTTTGATACACTGCTGTCCTTGAGGACAGGTTGGACATTGTGTCTTAGAGGGTGATGGAGTTAGTTGAGCATTTGTAAAATTAAAGTTAATGAATAATGATAGAATTAGACAGAAAACAATTGTATATATATATTTCATATTATATTAATTTAATATTTTATTATTATATCATCTTTTTCTTAATTTCCAAATAAAGACGCCTACTCCAAGAACAAGACAAGATATCCCCCCAACTAATAGGAGTATATTGCTATTATTGGTACTTACTTCTTGCGCCTGTTCAGATGAAGAGTTATCTAATGATGTGTCAGTACTTGTTACAATGTTTGAGAGATCTACTCCATTTTCTTTTGTATTTAAGTTATAAACAGAAACAGTATCATTTTGGGATATTAATATTTTATCACTTAACCCAATATAATATAGATTATTTACTTCAGGTTTTAGAAATAACCTAGCTTCTTCTTTTCCCTGATTTGTGTATTTAATCATTTGACCATCAGATAATAAAACTAAAAATCCAGATTCCATTACTTCTACATCAATAATATTAGATAAGTTTAATGTGGATTGCTGTAAACCATCCCAATTAATTACTTTAACTAGGTTACTGGAGTATTCTATAAAGAAATCTACATTTGGATTTGCAGCAATTTTATAATTATTACTGGTTATATATTTAAATTTATTTTTACTACCGATTATATAGCCATCTTTCAAACTTACAATTTGGTTTATGTTATTAGATATTATATTTTTATTTAAATCCAAATTCATAGGATTTTTTTTGTATAAAGTAGAGAACCTAGAGAGATTGTCTATTGGGGCAATTGCAATTTCCTGATTATTAAATACATAAATTATTTCACTATTAGAATACCAAGATACAGAATTAATTTTTTCTCCTAATAATGTTTTTTGCTGACTCTTAAAATCATATATCCACCACCTGAAATCTGGTGATTTTTGTGTTGGATCAAAAAATGGAGCTTGATACTTAGGATAAGATATATTGGGGGTATATATTAACATCCTAGATTGATCGGGAGAAATTTGTACTGAGGTTGTAGCAGATGGAACAAGATCAAATACTATTTCTTCACTACCAGTAGCTATATTTTGTTTTACGATAGTACCGTCATATTGATTAAAATATAAAATATTATCATTAATAGAGTTAGTAGGATATAAAAATCTTGAATAAGAATTTGCACTCACCACATCTATTTTAGAGTTAACAGATAAGCAACATAATAAAATTAATGCAACTATTTTATACATAATATTTAACATTGTTTAAATTTTTGATAATTATTCCAAACTCCTTCGCAATAATTTCCTCCACATGCTGAAGATCCACTACATGCTCCGCAATAGTCACCAGCTACACAATCCACACATGCTCTAGATGAAAAGTCACTATACCCATTACATTGACTAGAACACTTATTATATCTCTTTAGATGCTTTCCCATACAAACGAGAGCATCTCGTCTGTTAGTTCTACTTCCTGTACATCCAAGTTCATTCCAACTACTTTGTAGAAACTGACCTGCACCTGCTGCACCTGAACCATTTTCATTAGGGCAAGCATTAGGGTTGTTAAATGCTGCAGGACATTCTCTTTGCATAATTGCAGCTAATAATTCAGCTGGAACTCCAGTCTGGGAACTAGCATTATTAAGATCTGATTGAACAGATTCATTCAAACTAGAACAACTAATTGTAGAAGAATCACTTCCTCCGTTTCCTAGAGTTGCCTGTCCCCCACCTCTTTGACCATTATCATTAAAGGTGCTGGCATTATCACATTTTACTTCGAATACTTTACCTGGTTCAAATGTCAAAAGAGCTGAAAAATTAGCTGTCTGAAATCCTAATCCAACTAATAAAAAGCTAAATAACAAGAAGCTAGCCATTACCAATAACAGACCAACTACTGCGTTAGTTATAATATTATAGCCATTACTAACCATACCGGAGTTACCAGACGAGGTTAGAACATAAACCCCACCTATAACTATACTTAATACTGCCAAGGCTGCTAATAATCCTAAAGCAAAGGTAAATATATCTCTTAATAATATAAATATATCACAAATTGTACAATCTCTACTAACTCCACATTTAACCAAACCACTTTCCGAACCAGCACTTCCGCTTAAGCTTGAACTACTAGATGAATTATTTTGATTTGATGCATCTTGAGCAAATGAAATATTATAGCTAACAAAAATAAATGAAATCAATAATGTCAAAGTCAAAATAAATCTATATGTTTTATTTAAAATCATTTTGCAAAATTATCTGCTAATACTTGTATTTGAGCTTGAGCCTGCAGCATAGCTCTATTATAATCCAACAGACCAGAGTTTACAGCATTAATAGTTTCTATAAATATCTTATCTACTGAGTTATTATCAGGCTGACGCCAAGTTTTGGCTTGTAAAACTTGCTGTACAAATACTCCATAATCAACATCTTGAGACTGAGTATCAACCAAATCTCTTCTTGCAGTAGGTCTTTTTGTCTCCAAAAAATATTCCTGAGCTTTTTCTTTTTCAGTAATAAACTTAAGAAATGTATAAGCTTCTTTTGGATATTTGGATTGACTACTTACCCCATAACCCCAATAATTAGCATAGTTTGCCAAGCCAGAATCTAAGGAAACTTGAGGGAGAGGAGCTACTCCAAAGTTTAACCTAGGTGCTTTTGCTTTAATAGCCTCCACCTGATATGAATATACAAACATCATAGCTACTTCTCTTTCATAAAAAGCATCTATAGAATTATTGAGAGTTGAATTCCAAGTGTATACAGATTTTTTGGGGTTTGCGAAATCTGTATAATATGTTAGTGCTAGTTCAGCTGGATTAGTTGTTTGCCCATTGACAGTTTTACTACGTCCAAAACTTAGTTTTAGGTAATCTTCTGGATCTGTCATCTGAGCTCCACTTTGTATCATAAGAGCTGTAAGTATATCAGGAGATCTATTAATATTAGTTCCCGTACCCAAGGCTACTCCGGCTTGGGTAATATTCCCAAACTGATCAATTTTGGTTAATTTAGGCACTATCTGCTGTAATTCCTGCCAAGTTTTTGGGGGATTAGCTATACCAGCGTCACTAAAAGCGTCTTTATTGTAAAATAATGCTAAGGTATCTGTATATAAAGGGAATCCATAAACTTTATCAGTCACAACAAAGTCTTCATTAACTACGTCTACAAATCTATCTTTATATTCTTTCAAAGTCATAACTTCTTCTGGCATAGGAGCTAGCTTATTTTTGTGCTTACTATACCAAGTATGATGCATAGCAAATATATCTGGGCCTCTACCTTCAGCTAAAGCATTGACTAGTTCCGTCTCGTATTCTTGAGGTGTGAATTTTCTATACTCAATATCTACATTTCTATATTGAGATTTAAACTCTGAAGCAAATCTATTCATAAACTCACTCTCATCCCAAACTCCCCACATTTTTAGTTCTGCCTTTTGTAGTTTATTTCTATTACCGAAGCCAAAACCTAGAGCATTAGCAAACATCAAAACAATCATAGCAAAAAGAGCTACCCCAGCAGATATAATAACTTTACGATTTTTTACAAATGAATCAAGAGATGTATTTTGAGCCATATATTTTTATTTATACTTTATTAAATAGATATCCATACTTATATTTACCAACGTTGATTTTTTTATCTAATTCAAAACCATTATTTTGTACTAAAGAAACAATTTCTCTATCTGGTAGTCTCATAGACTTAGGAGGTCCCACTGGGCTATTAATATCCCAAGCTATAATAAATAGCTTGCCCAATTCATTTAATATTCTGAATGCCTCTTGTATCAAATGCTTTTTATTACTAACTTGGAATAAAACATTATGCATTAACACCATGTCAACTGATTGATCTGGTAAGCAAGAGCCTGAGTCTTTTTCCAAATCAGCAAGAACAATCTCAATATTAGTTAAAGAATTAATTTTATACTTACTTCTTAGAGATTGATGGGCCGACTCTTGTACATCAATAGAATACACTTTACCACTAATTCCTATTTCTTTAGCTATAGCTATTGAAAAATCACCTGCGCCACTACCAAAGTCAGCAACTCTACTGCCACTCTTTATATCTAGCTGATCGACTATCTCTTTTGGTGATAAAAATCTTTTTGTGTAAGTTAGCATAGTTTATTTTATTTTTAGTCTAAATTAATTATAGAATGTTTTATAAGAATAGTCAAATATTAGTTACTCTCTTTATCCTCCTCTGTAGTAACAGCAATAGATGCGATTGTGTCCTCTTTATTCAATTTCATAATCTTAACCCCCTGGGTGTCTCTAGAGAGAGTTGGAATATCTTTTTGAATATTAAGCTTAATAATATTTCCTCCTAATGAAATTGCTATTAACTCTTTACTGTCTGATGTAACTACCTGGGCACCTACCACAGGACCTGTTTTAGTGGTAATTTTAGAAACCTTAACTCCACTCCCTCCTCTTTTTTGGACCTTATAGTGGCTTAATTTACTCTTTTTACCATACCCATAAGAGGTCGCGATTAAGAGCCAGCCTTGTTCATCTCCTGAACGAATAGTCTGCATAGCTAATACACTATCATCAGATTTCAGAGTTATAGCTTTGACTCCAGCTGCGGTTCTACCCATTGGACGCAATTCTTCTTGTGGGAATCTAATAGCTTTACCTTGGGTTGTAAATAGCATAATATCATCATCTGGACAGGTTATAGTGGCTTGAATCAAAGTATCATTATCTTTCAAATTAATAGCTATTATTCCACCTTTTCTAACGTTAGAATAAACAGACATTACACTTTTCTTAATAATTCCAAATTTAGTAACAATAGAGATAAAACTGTTTGATGAATCCTCAGTTGGTAAAATAGACTGTATTTTCTCATCCTTGGTCAATTCAAGAAAATTAACAATAGATTGTCCTTTAGCAATTCTAGAACCTTGTGGAATCTCATAGGCTTTTAGTTTCAAAACCCTCCCATTATTAGTAAAGAATAATAACTTGGCATGGGTTGTAGTATGCAGGAAGATTGATACTGCATCATCTTCTCTAGTCTTGACTCCAGATATACCAACTCCACCTCTTCTTTGAGAGCGATATTCTTTAGGATCTACTCTTTTGATATACCCATCTTTGGTAAGAATTATAATGGTATCTTCATTTGGAATAAAATCCGTCTCTTTGAAATCCCCTAAATCTTCTTTGAATACTCTAGTTTTTCTCTCATCTCCATATTGATCTGAAACTTCTTGCAAATCACTTTTAATAATACCAAAAATTCTTTCCTCTGAGGCTAGAATTGCTTCTAATTCCTGGATTAATAAAACTAACTCAGCTAATTCATCTAGAATCTTCTGTCTTTCTAATCCGGCCAAAGTCTGTAATCGCATATCTAGAATTGCTTGTGCTTGCACTTGACTAAATTCAAATCTCTTTATCAGATTAACTTTGGCGATTTCTTTGCTCTCAGAGCCTCTAATAATACTAATTACTTCATCTATAAAATCGAGTGCTTTTTTAAGTCCCTCTAAAATATGGGCTCGGTCTTTGGCTTGTTGTAATTCAAATTCAGTTTTTCTAATTACGACTTCTTTTCTATGAGTAATATAATATTGCAAAGCCTGTTTAAGTGACAAAGTCTTTGGCTCTATTCCATCACAAAGGGCAAGCATATTGACGTGATAAGTTTTTTGTAAATCAGTAAGTTTATAAAGTTTATTCAATACTTTTTGTGGATAAGCATCTGATTTTAGCTCGATTACGATTCTAACCCCGTCTCTATCCGACTCATCCCTAATATCCTTAATTCCATCTAACTTCTTATCCCTGACCATATTAGCCATTTTTTCAATCAGAGTAGCTTTGTTAGTCTGATAAGTCATCTCTGAGACTATGATATCAAAGGCATTACCCTTTTTACCGCGCTCTACAATTTCAGCTTTGGCTCTAGTTACCAGTGGCCCCCTACCGGTAGCATAAACTTGCCTAATATTATCAATATTATACAACTCACCACCAGTTGGAAAGTCTGGACCATTGACAAATTTCAATAATTCCTCAATGGTAATTTCTGGGTTCTCAATCAAAGCAATTGTAGCACCCACCACTTCTTTAAGATTATGTGGTGGAATATTGGTAGCCATACCAACGGCAATTCCAGTTCCTCCGTTGATTAGTAAATTAGGTACTCTAGATGGCAAGACAGTAGGTTCATTACGACTACCATCATAGTTAGGAGTAAAATTCACTGTATTTTTATCTATATCAACCAGCATTTCACGAGTAATCTTGGCCATTTTAGCCTCAGTATACCTCATAGCAGCAGCTGAGTCACCATCCATAGAGCCAAAGTTTCCTTGACCATTAACCAAAGTATATCTTAATGAAAAGTCTTGGGCCATTCGGACTAATGAGTCATAAACCGCTGTATCACCGTGAGGATGATATTTACCCAATACATCTCCAACTATAGTGGCTGACTTCCTAAATTTAGCTTCTGGTCTTAACCCAAGCTCATGCATAGCATACAGAATTCTTCTATGTACTGGCTTTAACCCATCTCTTACATCTGGTAAAGCTCTATCTATAATCACACTCATTGAGTAGTCAATATAGGCATTTTCCATTTCTGAGACAATATCTGTCAATTCGATATTACCCATATTTTCAATCTTTTGTATATTCGTATCTTCGGTAGCCATAATTTTAACTATTTAATCTGAGGTTCTAAAGCTTTGATCTCAACATTATCAAAAGGTAAATCTGATTTTTTGATATTAAGTTCTAATTGAGGTTCTGGCTTGACTCCATACTCACTGCTCAAAGCCTGTAATTGAGCCTCTGTCTCATAAATTGGGACCACAATTCTTGGCTCTACTGAATTTATCAATTGAATTGATTTTTCAGAGCCAAACGTGCTATTAATAGTCATGATTAGAATGTCTGGATTACCCAAAAATTCAAGTTCAGAAGAACTTAACTCTTGATTAACACCTATTACAACACCTAATAAAACACCTTCTACAGACAATGAAATTAAATTAATTAAAGAATCGTCTTCTCCCTGTTTGGCAACTTTAACACGAACTGTAGCTCCCTGATAAGAATATTCTCCCGCTCCATTAATATAATATCCAGAAGAAAAGTCATATTCAATTTTATGACTTGATATCAAAAGATCATTATCTTTTAAACTAATAGCTGGTTTTGAATCTTGATCCTGAACTGGATTAATTACAACTCGATAATCTTTACCTTTTAATATTATAGTTGTGTTATTTTGCCATTGTATCTGCATATATCTGATTTATTTATTCTGCATAATAGTATCGTGAAGTAATTGCCTTGCTACTTGTGGATTTGCACTGCCTTTAGAGAGTTTCATAACCTGCCCCACCAAGAACTGTATCACATTTTCGTTACCATCTTTGTAATCTGACACTACTTTTTCTTGTTCTGATATAACTTGATCCACAATTTTCTGTAAAGATCCTGTATCACTCACCTGTCGTAATCCCTGGGAATCAACTATCTCACTAGGATCAGAGCCATTTTCTAGCATCAAAAGTAATAAAGTCTGAGCCCCAGTCGATGAGACTTCACCACTAAAGACAATTTTTATAAATTCAGCGTAATTTTCTGCTGTTATAGGTGAGGATTTAAAACTCAAGCCTCTTTCAGAATAATGTTTGATTAATTCAGTTAGAAGGTAGTTTACAGATAACTTAATCAATTTAGACTTATCCTTATCAGATAAATTTTTTGAATCTACACTCATCCAAGCATCAAGTTCAGATATTGTTTGCTCAAAATAATCAGCTAAAGCTTTATTTTTGACCAAAACTTCAATTTGCTGAGTTGGTAAATTATATTGAGTAGCAAATCTTTTTCTCTTGGCGATAGGTAATTCTGACTTAATGCTAGCTGCATCAGCTACAATTTCAGATGTATTAAATGGAGGAATATCTGGCTCAACAAAATATCTATAGTCATTAGCATTTTCTTTTTTCCTTTGGCTAAAAGTAATAGCTTGGGCATCATCCCAACCTCTAGTCTCCTGTACAACTTCACCACCTTGATCCAAAATTTCAGATTGTCTTGCGATCTCATAAGCAATAGCCTGCTCTACGACTCTAAATGAATTCAAATTCTTAATCTCTACCTTAGTCCCAAATTTTTCTGTTCCCTTTTCTCGGATAGAAATATTAACTTCACATCGCATCTGACCTTTGTCCATATCACCATCTGAAATATCTAAATATCTCAAAATCAACTGTAATTCTTCACAAAAAATTTTAGCCTCCTCGGAGTTGCGAATATCCGGCTCTGTAACCAACTCCATCAAAGGTAATCCCGCACGATTATAATCAACAACAGTTTTACCATTGATATGAGAAAGTTTACCGGTATCTTCCTCCATATGAATTCGATTAATACGAATGTTCTTAATACCTTGAGAAGTTACTATTTCAATTTCCCCATCATAGCAAAGCGGTCTTTCATATTGAGTAATTTGATACCCCTTAGGCAAATCAGGATAAAAATAACTTTTTCTTTCAAACCAAGTATAATCAGAAATTTGACAATTCAAAGCTTGCCCAAAACGAGCTAATTTAACCAAAGCTTCACGATTAGGTACTGGCAAGGTTCCGGGATGACCGGTACAAATAGGACAAATATGAATATTGGGTTGTTCCTCTAGCCCAAGACCATTCACACAAGAACAAAACATTTTAGATTTTGTTTTAGACTCTACATGGACCTCCATTCCAATAACTGCTTCGTATTCTTTCATAATATATATAGGTATTATTTGTCTATTATTATATCACAATATCTAAAATTTTACTAGATATTGTATTAATATTATTAGTTTATCCTTGGAAAAATATGTATAGATTCACCATTCAAGAGTAATAACATTTTTTGAGAAGCATAAGGCATAATAGGACTAATTTCAACCGCAACTCTTGTTAATTCTTGAGTCCAGTTTTGAATATGATGATTTAATTCATCCATTTTATTATGTTTATACAATTCCCATGGTTTTACTGCTTCAATCTCTTGACCTATAGAAGTAACCTGCTCTAAAATTACATGGATTACCTCATATACATCATATTCTCGCATAGACTTATGGTAGCCATCAGGTATCATATCTACATTATAGTGTTGCAACATATTATATTTTTTAGCCATACCAATTACCCGGCTAAAAGTATTACCAAATTTATTAACTAGTTCTGACTCATAAATTGAGTATATTTTATCTTGAGTTAAATCGCCATCATTACCAATCTTCATTTCCCTAAGAACAACATATCGCAAGATATCATTACCAAGATTTTGAGTAAACTGATCAAATTCCTGAATAATATCCTGAGTCAAAATCACATTCCCTAGACTTTTACCCATTTTACGACCTCCAGACAAAAACATACCAGTCACCAAAATAGTTTTCGGCAAATTATCCTCTGACACACCTAAAGCCAAAAGAAAAGCCGGCCAAAAAATAGCATGAAATTTCATAATATCTTTACCAACAATATGTAAATCCACTGGCCAAACACCCTTAATTTCAACAAGAATATCCTCAAAACTCAAATCAGCAATTTCTATATTCTTAGCAGCCAAAACACCAGACATATAATTAAATAAAGCATCAATCCAGACATATAAAGTCTGATTAGTATCGAATGGAACCGGGATACCCCAGCTAACTTTTTCTCTAGTAACTGAAAAATCACCAAAGTCAGGATTTTTTAATAACTCAATAGCTTCATTTCTTCTAGATTCAGGTAAAATTTGAATTTTATTATTTTCAATTAATTCTTTAACCTTATCCTTATACTTACTTAATCTAAAAAAATAATTATTTTCCAAGACGACTTGAGGCTTTTCGTCGTGATCTGGACACAATCCACCCTCTCTTAATTCTGACTGAGTTACAAATGATTCAGCTCCCACACAATACAAAGCCTCATAGGAATGTAGATATACAT
>JBEDBC010000010.1:0-10813 GCA_041177485.1 Candidatus Parcubacteria bacterium
GTGATTTGAATATTTTCCCCCAAAACCCCAATCTTAGTTTTGATTAATTCAGCAATTGTAAGACTTGGGTCTTTGATATAATTAGAGTCTAGTATATCTTGGATTGTAGCATCATCAGAGATCATGGCCGTAATATGTAGAGCTATGTTTTGTGCTAATTCTTTAAATTCATCATTACGAGCCACAAAGTCAGTCTCACAAGCAAGAGCTACCAATGAAGCTGATTTGCCATTGTGAACATATGAACCAATACATCCTTCTCTAGTTTCTCTCTCAGCCTTTTTCTCAGCTTTTTCTACATATCTTGACTGCAATAACTCTTTTGCCTTATCGAAGTCTCCTGATGCCTCTTCTAATGCTTTTTTAGCATCCATCATACCAGCACCTGTAATTTGTCTTAGTTTAGCAACGTCTTGAGCAGTAATCATAATAATTTTATTATTTAGTATTAGATGTTTTATCTAAATTAGTAATAACTCTTTTAGATTTTGCCTCTATTATAGTTTGGCCAACTATTGAATAGATATACTTAATAGAAGTTACAGCATCGTCATTAGCAGGAATAGCATAGTCTACTAATTCAGGATTAGCATTAGTGTCAGTTATAGCTATAACCGGTATATTTAGGTCATGAGCCTCTTTGATTGCCAAAGCATCTTTTACAACATCTTGCACAAATACAGCACCTGGCAAAGACTTTAGATTTTTTATTCCAGCAAATATTTTATTCCCCTTTTCTACCTTATCTTTGAAAACTTTTCTCTCCTTTTTAGTATAAGCTTTAAGCTCATTAGCCTCCAACTTTTCCTCTAATACAACTAACTGTTTAACTCTTTTGGTAATATTTTTAAAGTTTGTAAATACACCTCCTACCCAACGTCTTACCATATAAGGCATTCCACTTTCTTCAGCTACTTCTCTAACGATTGGTATAGCTTGTTTTTTAGTGGTTACAAATAACACATCTTTACCAGAAGAAACTGTATCAGAAATAAATTCTAAAGCATTTTCGAATTTTTCTTTAGTCTGATTCAAGTCTATAATGTGAATGGAATTTTTACTTCCATAAATATAGTCATTCATTTTTGGGTGCCATTTAGATGTATGATGTCCCAAATGTACTCCAGCCTTTGCCATGTCGTCAAGAGAAATTGTAGATCGTGTATTTGCCATAAATATTATTAGTTAGTCCTTAGGAATATATGTAATATTTATATATATTATCATATTTATAATAAAAATCAAGACATAAAGTTCTATTTATGAACTCTATACTGACTAATGTTAGAAATTATACCAAATAAAATACAAAATACCAATAGAGATGTCCCTCCTGAGCTAATAAATGGTAGTGGCACACCAGTAACTGGGAATAATCTGATGGTCGTAGCGATATTGATAAAGGTCTGTAATGCTAACCAAGTTGCTGCTCCAATTAATATATACCTACCAAAATAATCCTCCACTTGACTAGCTAACCACAAAATTCTTAGTATGATAGACAGGAATAGTGAAACCAGTAAAGCAACCCCCACAAATCCGCTTTCTTCCGCAAATATAGCAAAGATAGAGTCTGTACTTACTTCAGGTAAATAGCCAAATTTTTGACGACTTTCTCCCCAACCGACTCCAAACAGACCTCCTGAACCCACAGCAATTAAATTATTATTAATTTGATATGCACTTCCATCTTTTTCAGTTTGAGATTGTTTAGGTTGAAATAGTGTCTTAACTCTATCTCGCCTATATTCAACAGTTGCAATAGAAAGTATTCCAGCTATTACAAGCACCCCAAAAAAACCAAAGATATATTGAGTCTTAATCTTGGATTGAAAAATCATACTAATAGATATTACCAATAGTATAGCTCCTGTACTAAGATTACTTTGGAAATAAAGCACTATAACTGAACTAATAGCCATAACTGCAGCGACTATAAATAGAGATCTTTTTTGATTAATCTTTTTATCTAAAGAAGTTAAAAGAGCTCCCAAATATATAATAAGGGCTAACTTTAAAATTTCAGATGGTTGTATCTGAATACTTCCTATTTTTATCCATCTAGTTGCACCATTTACAGTAACTCCTATCCCTGGTAAAAATATTAATATATTTAAAACTATAACAGAAACCCAACCTATCCCAGATAAACGTTTTAACCATCTGTAATTAATATTAGCAAACAAAAAAAATAAAATTATACCTGGTATTACCCCAAACTTTAGCTGCTTAATTAACTCGACATAAGCTCCTCCGTATCTAGTATACGAGACATACCCACTAGCAGATTGTAAGATAATCAAGCCCACTAGCAACAAAACTCCTGATAGTACCACAAAGACTGGATCTGCTTTCTGTAATATATTTCTAGACTTTAACGGCATGTTTATTCTTTTTAGCTTGAATTAATGATATAAATTTATCGCCCCTATCAAATTCATTCAAGAACATACCAAAGCTAGTAGCCCCAGGAGAAAATATAATTCTTTCATTTGGTAAAGCCAAATCGAATGCACATTCAACAGCTTCTTCAAGAGTCATAACCTCGTATATATCAACTGAATTCATATACTTTTTTATCAATTGACTACCTGAACCTGGAAGCAATACAATAGATTTTAAACTAGGATGGATATGTAACTTCAAATCAGAGTAATCCAAGCCCTTATCTTCACCTCCGCAAATTACTACATAAGGTTTATCCTTAAATGTATCAAGTGCAACAGCAAGTGCCACCGGCATAGTACTAGTGGTATCATTAATGATTTCAATTCCATCAATATAACCCAAAGACTGCTGCCTACCACTAATTCCAATAAATGATTTAATAGAAGATATAATATTAGTATCTGGCACACCTAAAACTGTAGTTACTGAAATTGCGGCCATAACATTATATTGATTATGCTCTCCATATAGTGGTATATCTGCCTTTAGCATAAACTTTTGACCATATTTTATAATATAATCTTGTTCTATATATAAATCCGCACTACTATCATTAAGGGAATATGTAATAATACTAGATTTTAGATTATGAGATAAGGTTTTAATCCTGTCATTATCAATATTCAAAACCGCAAAGTCATTTTCACTCTGTGAATTAACTATATTAGTTTTAGATATAAAATACTCATCTAACGAGTCATAGCGATCCAAATGATCAGGAAAAAAAGAGGTAAAAACACCAATATGTGGAGAATGAACAAGATTATCTAATTGAAAGCTTGACAACTCTAAGACAATATAGCTATCTTTATCGATATCTGACAGCAGATTAAGTATAGACCTTCTAATATTACCTCCTAAATGTACTTTAGATTCACCATAAAAATTACTCAAAATATGATAGATCAAAGAAGTAGTAGTAGATTTACCTCTAGTACCAGTGACACCTATTACTTTTGGTTTTTCAGATAAAGAATTAATATGATTAAAAAACAACTCAATATCAGTTGTAATTTCAACTCCAGATTGCCTTGCTATTTCCAAATAAGGGGAATCTCTAGGTACCCCTGGATTTTTGATAATAATATCAACATTAGCATAGTCTTGTTTATTTTGCTCTCCAAAAACATATCGTATGGGTACAATTTTATTTGGGATTAGGTTAATTTTATCTAGGGTAGGTTTTAAAACATCTGCTGACTTAGAATCTGTAATAATCAATTCACTTACTCTCTGTGATATAGCATATTTAACAGCTCCAAAACCACCATCATTCAGTCCTAGCCCCATCACCATCACTCTTTTATTCTGGAGACTGATCATATATATCTTTTAATAACCTCGCCTGATGTATTGTTCAGCACTTCTCCATCTTTAAAAGCAACACAACCATTTATAAGCACCTGCTCAACTCCTTCTGAATATTGAATTGGCTGGGTAAATGTAGCTCTAGATTTAAACCTCTCAATATCAATAATAACTATATCAGCCTTCATATTTTCCAATATAAAACCACGATTTTCTATGCCAAATATAGTAGCTGGTAATGAAGTTATTTTGGGAATTACAAACTCCCATCTTAAATCTTTAAAGTCGCCATAATCTTGTATAAACTTGGTAAATGCACCAAATGATCTTGGATGCTCATAACCTTTATTTTTTATAATTGAGTCATCATATCCAGCCGAATCAGACCCCACCATACAATTAGAAAAAGTAATTAATTCTTTTATATGATGCTCAGAAATTGACTCAACCATAACTCTAGCGCGACCTTCAGATGCAATAATTAGTTGAATTAAAGCATCTTCAACTGTTAGACCTTGATTTTTAGCTATCTCAACAATTGTTTTACCAATTATAGACTTATTCATAGGACTATCAGAAACAATAATTCTATGGTAATCATAAGAATTAGTTTTCATATCTTGAGTCACCTGCTTTCTGATATTCTGATCCTTTAAATTTTTTAATAATACCCCCTTTCCGCCCAAAGAAACCCAGTTTGGTAATAACAAATACGCAACTGTATTATTTGCAGTATATGGAAATATATCAAAGGTCAAAGGCAAATCATCAGATATAGCTTTTTTAAGCATTTCATTTACCTCTTTACTATATTTCCAATTCTTTCGTCCCAAAATTTTAACATGGTTAATATGCGTTCTAACTTTAGTAGCCATTACTAAATCAATGATTTCTCTAATTGATGCAACTACATTCTCACCATCATTACGGGTGTGAACAGTCAGAATTTTATTATGGATTTTAATCAAATTAGCTAATTGAATTAATTCAGTCTGGTCAACAGATTGCATATGAGAAAAGGCTAAGCCCAAAGACACTCCCAACCCACCTTCCACAAGAGCCTTATCAACCACATTAAGTATCACCTTTAATTCTGAATCAACCAAGGCTCTATTAGAGTCCCCAATCAAACCCCTACGAATCGTATCGTAGCCTACTAAGGTTGCAAAATTAGGTGTAAAATTTTTAGTATCCAAAACTTTCAAATACTCTTTTACAGTAGTCCAATCAATATTAATATCAGTAACATTACTCCATTTTTGAATTGAAGCAATAGCAGAATTACTAACTAAGGGAGCCAATGATGCCCCACAATTACCACCAATCAAAGTAGTAACCCCTTGCGAAACCAAACTTTTTTGTGAAGGAGCTGTAAATAATGTCAAATAAGTATCAGAGTGATTACTAACATCAATAAAACCAGGGGTCACAATTTTACCATTTGCGTCGATTTCTTTTACATTTTTATAATCAGAAAGATTAGAAGTGATTCTATCTATAACACCATCTTTAATAATCAAGTGACCAATATATGGCTTTTTACCAGTACCGTCTACAATTAATCCATTTTTTATTATAATGTCTTCCATATTTATAATCCTAATAATCCAATAGTAAGTCCAATAACACTCATAACCAATGATATAATCCAGAACCGCATCACAATCTTAGTTTCGGTCCAACCTAAAGATTGAAAATGATGATGTATTGGGGCAGCTAAAAATATTTTTCTCTTGAAAAGTTTTTTAGATAACATCTGTAAAATAGATGAGGTCCCCTCTACAAAGAACAGAAATCCAATAATAGGTAAAATAACCAAAGAATTTGTCAACATTGCACCTACAGCTAATACAGCACCTAAAGGAAAAGCTCCTGTGCCACCCATAAAAAATCTAGCTGGATGAATATTGAACCATAAAAAAGCAACTAAAGCACCAATTAAGGTACTCATGAATACAGCCAAAGATATGTTACCTTGAGCTAAAGCTAAAGCTGATAAAACTCCCAAAGGAGGGATAATAGATCCCGCCAACAGACCATCTAAACCATCAGTTATATCAACTGCATTCATAATGAATACAACTAAGATTATAAAGACTGGTATATACCAGTATCCTAGCTCTATATCTGTTGGAAGCCCCAATAGAGCCCCACCGGGAATATGAAAAGATGTCCAATTTAGCTTAAAAGTAAACCAATAAGCACCGAAACCTGCTATTAATAATTGAAGTCCCAATTTTAGTTTAACCCCCAATCCCTTAATTTTACCAATCCCTCTTATATTAGCAATATCATCGATAGCACCAAGTAAGCCAGCTGATATCAAAAATGCTACAGGTAAAAATGTCTCAGAACGAGTCAAATTAAAAAGTAAAGTCAATACCGCAGTAATACACCAGAACAATATTCCAGCCATAGTAGGAGTCCCTTGTTTATGCTTATGGAATTTATTAAAAATAGGGGTTTTATCATTATCCCAAGATTCTTCTCTAATATTCTTACCCAATTTAGTACGGAATAAAAAGTCAGTCAAAAATGGAGTTAAGAATATACCCAAAATGAAAGAAAAAACCGCAAATCCAAATATTCTTACTACAGCCAATACAGTGTTGATATCTTGAATATATTCCATACATATTTATATTGAGTTTACATACATTAATTATATCAAACTTATAAATAGATTACAATATGAAGATTTAAATATAATTTATTCCAGCTGATCTATCTTACTTTTAACACTATCTGCGTTCGGATCTAATTCCAAAACTTTTTTATAATTCTCTAAGGCCAAATCATTTTGAGATTGGATCTGATATATCTCCCCTAATTTCAAATAAGCTTTAGTATAGTCTGGAAAAGATAAAATAAGTCTTTGATAGACATTGATAGAATCGGTATATTGTCTATTATTCTGGTAAGCAACTCCAAGAGCATATAACAAATCCTTGTCGCCAAATAAATTTTGATTATTAACAGCGTCAACATAATTTATTAATAAATCAATTTGCCTACTATACTGCCTATCCAAACTCAATAACTCATAATATGTTTTATAGGCTGGGATAAACAAATTATTATTATTTAATATATCTTCTAATAACGAAGTGGCTCTATCTAGGCCGTCCTGTCTTGACTCTATATTTTTTTGAGCTTTACGTACATAATATTCTGCTTCATACAAATTCCAATAAAGATAATATGGACTCAGTTCAAGTCCTTTTTTAACATGATACAAATACTTCTCTTCTTCAACGTTGTCATATTTGTCTACCAATGTATACAAATCTAACTGTAATTTTATTAATCTAATATCATCAGGATTTTTATCCCTATATTTATCAATATTTTTTTGTATATTTTCAATACCATCTTGTATTGTTTTTTGTTTATTATTAAGCTCCGTTGAAGAATTTTTTTCTAAAACAGAGAGAAGCTGAGTTTCATTCTCTATAATCTTTAATTCTTGACTCATATATACCAATCCGTAGTCTATTATCTGTGGAGATAAAGAAGTAGCTTTTTCAACTAATTTCAATGATTCTGATGTATTGTTTTGAATCTGAGAAGCTTGATCAATCTTATATTCAGCTCTCATAATATTAATAGCAGAAATAGATCCCCATATAGATACAGACATTATGATAAATAGAAAAAAACTAATAATCATTATATTGCCTACGTGAATTGCTCTCATATCTAAATTAATTTTAGAAATAGGATGAAAATATTGACTAAAAATATTACTCCAATAGACAAGAAGC
The DNA here is from genome assembly GCA_041177485.1 of Candidatus Parcubacteria bacterium. GTDB lineage: Bacteria > Patescibacteriota > Minisyncoccia > SW-4-49-11 > SW-4-49-11 > CALRBF01. Next base: position 7,521 of record JBEDBC010000010.1, read on the forward strand.
AATACTAAAAAAATCTTAAGAAATACCCCGTAGGGGATAAAAAATATTCCAATTAAAATGATGACTGTAGGATATATAAATAATGGAACAACTTTTTGTACAATAATAATTCGTATAAATGAGACCAAAACCCAGACAACAATAAATATAATCATAAAAGCAACCAAAGCCCCGTACCTAGTAATAATATTTAAGAATTCACTAGACAAAGAATCAGTTGTAAAGTCTATATTTTGCAATTGATTATTCGGTACATCCACAAACTTATTCCAAGCATACAATACAGATCCAGAGCCAGACCAAGTATAGTTTTGCAGACTTGCTTTGGATACTTGTATTGAATTCTGCAGACTAGGTACACTAGAAGATTCTGAATCCGACTTCATCGCATTAATATTGGAGAAAGGGTTCAAAAACATAACCAAAATTAGAAAAACTGAAATAAGAGAAGTCATTAAGAAAACACTACCTAAATACATTTTTTTATTTTTATTCAATTTAGATTTGAATATTTGATTAATTTGTAATCTAGCATGCATTATTAACAATACAATAGTCAAGGTATAGATAGCATAACTATCTACCTTAAGTATAAGCATAATATGTACAAACAAATATATATAATATATAAAACTAAGTAATATATATTGGAATTTATTAGTTTTTATTAAATTTAAAAAAATAATATTTAAACAAAGTAAAGATATGAAAGCTATTTCATTAGGAGATTCTATTGTTAATATTTTATTTGAGAAAAATAAATTTAAATTAGGAATAAAGTCAATTAAAATTTGAGAATAAGATTCTATAAAATATAAAATAGATTTTATAAATACGACAAATGCAAAGAATAAAATTAAAAAATTGATTGATTTAATATCTAATACTAACTTACTAAGAATATAAAATAAAATCAAAAAAGCTATAAAAAAACCAGAGTCAAAAAATCTTAAGGTACTCCCCCACCAAGCTAATTGATTAGCATGAAACAAGGATACAATAATTATGATAAATCCCAGAATAAATACAGCAATATCCAAGATATTAATAAAAACATATTGCTTGATAAAACCCAATATCCACATCATAACATATGTCAAAAGTAACAAAGATAGACCCAGAATAAAGTTATTCGTCTGATATAAAGAGTCAACTCCATCTCCCCAAATTGGGGCTAAAGTAATTATACCTAATAACAGACAATTCAATAGCACTAACCAAATCTTAAAATTAGAATACAAATTGGTTTTAAGTTCATTGCCTCTTTTTTGAATTCTACTTTTTTGTAAATATTTACTACTCTTCAAATCAATCACCATACAATTAAAAGTCTAGTTTATATATTATAGTATGGATTTTATTTATATACTACCACCCCTGTGGCTCTATATAGATATAGTTGTGTTCTATACCAAGGGTAGTTGAAGTTGAGTCATTTCTAGCTTCTAATTTCCATGTAAGCCCAGTATTTACAGCTGGGACATCAGTATTATAAGATGTATTCAAAACAACATTACCAGTATTAATACTAACAATATATACGTACCAAGTGGTTGAATTGGGTGGGTTATAAATATTAAGTTCAAATCCCTTGTCTGCAGCTCTAGAAGCTTCTGTAGCACCCAAGTCAACTTTGGTTGCAGTACCAGTGCCATCATTACGCATTAGAAACCAGTTTCCAGTAGATGCATCAGCTAAATCATACCCCATCCCTATCATATTAACTAAAGCTGATGAGGTACCAGATAGTGCAACTGTGGACGCTGTTAACCCTACAAAAACATTAGAGGTTTTATTAACACTCATCCCAAATCTAGCAGCAAAGAATACTCCCCCGTAACCTTCGGCAGAACCAGAAAATAGATAGGTATAGTCCTGACGAACACCAACAGTGGAGTTAGTATTACCTGTACTATAACGTTTTCTAGGTAGTGACAAATACCTATTAGTTGAACTGGCTGTATGTTGATATGAAGTTGTCTGGGCAGCAGATACTACAGTCCCCCCAAAAACAGTAGGGGCATTATTAGTAGAAGAAACACTTACAATAACCGGTGATGGTGAATCATACCAAGCCTGAGCTATTGGCTTTGGCCTACCTGATTCTGACATATAAAATGGTAAATCTCTTCCAGCGACTCTCTCTGTGTATAAAATCGAACCAGAAGCTGGATTTGATGGAGTAGACTGAGGTTTTAATAACAGAGCACCCTGGGATATCTCTACATTACTAGCACCAGCAAATACAGATCCACTCTTATACTGAATTTGATTCTCAGAACCACCTGGACCTGAACCTAAACTATCTAAACTAACCTGACTTAATTGACCGGAAGCATTAGCTAAGATCAATCTATCAAACCCTCCAATTGGAGTAGAAGCATTAGCTGTACCCCCAAGAGAAGTTGCCACTACATTACCAGACACATCTAATGACAACGTATCTGTATCAGCACCACCATTAGCGGCTACCAATCTCATAGCATTAATTGCTGATGCTGCTGAACCTATTCTTTTACGTGGTAAAAACTTTTCTTCATAATCAGGGTTAGTGGTATCTACATCTAATTGCAACTCTAGCCATAAAGAGTCGTTATTTATATCTTTTAAGCTAGTATTTTGACTACCCAACATAACTTCAAACCTACCATCAACAAAATTTACTGTAGGGGAAGCAATACCAGAATATTGGGTCACCCCATCTCTGACTTCTTCATACACAACATCCCCTCCTTCTTGAGCATTATATAAAATAAACTTAGCTTTATAATTGCCATTCAAGACTGTCCCATCATTTTTGATAATATTACCAGAATATGGAATCTGTGCATTAATTCCAGTACCTGCATAAACTTTATCAGAGTTCAAAAACATGACAAAAGTAAATACAGATATAGCTAGCAATCTGTAGATATGTTCATTTAATAGTATTTTTTTATAATTATTTGACATCTCTCTTAAGATATTTTATTTTTAATAAATTTATTATATTTTAGTATGTATTAATAACTACAATATTATAATTAAATTATATCATTATATATTTATATATTCAAGAACAGATTGTGGATAACTATATATTGACACTAGTGTATATATAGTCTAATATAAATGTAGAGTTATCATTAAAATTAATCAAAACTCATATGAAAAATTACTCTACTTCATCAAGCAAAGGTTTCACCTTACTTGAAATTCTATTAGTTATTGCCGCTATAGGTATCTTGGCTGCTATCGTACTTGTAGCTATTAACCCTAACAGGCAATTAGCTCAAGCTCGTAATGCTCAAAGA
>JBEDBC010000011.1:0-10509 GCA_041177485.1 Candidatus Parcubacteria bacterium
TTTTCTAGTATATCTAACACAAATTTATCAAACATATTTTGTCTGTATTCAAACTCTTTTATAGTGAGTAGTGTATAAGTTATTTCTTGGGCTAATTCTGTCTCTATATCTTGTATCAAAGATTCAAATTTCTTCTCATTTACTTCATCAGCTACTAGAAACATATCAACTCTATCTTTATCTCTTTGTAAGAATGCTCCCATAAGTATACAGAGTTGAATATTTCCAACTTTTTCAAGTTTTTGAGAGAGGGTATTAAAAAAAGATTTACTAAGTCTAAAGATAACAGTTTCCAAAGCTAATACTTCCTCAATTGGGTTAAGAGTATAGGTTATTTCTTTTTTATATTTTATTTCTTGAATTATGTCATACTTTATAGCCTGTCTTAATTCAGTTTTTAAATTATTAAGAGGTATATGAGTTCTAGTATGTAACTCTTCTAAAGTTAGCTGTTTTTTAGAAGCTTTTAGAAATACTTTTAGAATCTTAACTTTCTCTACACCTAATAAATATACAAGCGGGCTTTTCAGATTTAGCGACATATACAGAATTATTTTATTCTAATTATTGACTACACTCTATTGTACCGAAAATATGATAATAAATCAATATAAGTCTAAATTCTACAACAAGATGGTTTGTATTTTGACTTCATCCTCCCCCCCCTTTAGGAGGGAGAATATAAATATATTCTATTAACCTACATTAATGTGTATATAAATTTTCCTGCACACTTTTATAAACTTGTTCCAAAATAACTTTATCTTCATTGCTAATAGATCTTAATACAAATTCTTGGGCTTTCTGCCCTATGAATCTCTCGGCTCTTATTCCAATTCTAATTCTTGTTACTGCTGGTGAGATATACTCGAAAATTGAATCTATACCATGATGTCCACCACTTCCTCGATGAGTTTGGATTTTATATTCTCCGAGAGTGATATCTGAATCATCGTGGATTATTATAATCTCATTATCCGTAATATTATAATATTGCTTGACGGCCAAGACTGAACGCCCTGAATTATTCATATAGGTATGGGGCTTAAGATAAATTGTGTCAACTTGTTTGAAAATTGATCCCAAAAATTGTTTTTTATAGCTGAATTCAGATTGATTAGTCAAAAAATCTAAACACTCAAATCCTATATTATGATAGGTGCTTTTATACTTGTCTCCAATATTACCAAGTCCTACAATAAGATGCATAATTTTAAAATTTCAATGGCTTTGCTATGTATAATATTGGGATGTCTTTACTCAAACTAAATTGTGTATCAATATCTGGATTAAAGATATCTTGTATATATTGCTTGGGTATATCACTATTTTCTAGTTCAGACTGATTATAAGGATTATTACCTAAATAAAAAGTATTGTTATCTGGTATTAGTTCTAATTGGTTAGAACTTAATACTTTCAGAACAAAGCCTCTTGCCTTAAGAAAAGCAAGAATATTGTTTTTATCAACCTCTTTAATATCTGGTCCCCATATTACATCTAGGGTATACTTATTTTTTGCTAGATTAGATAATTTAGCTGTATAAGATTCTAGGTCATTTATGTTGGCTATTTCTTCTTGAATTTCCAAATAGTTTTTTTCCCCTATTCTTGGCTCCAGAATATAACCTCTAGCAGAACCAAATTGTCTATAACCTTCTTTTATATTACCAGTTAACAGATTATTACCTAGAACTAAAGACTGCATAGTATAGTCATTAATGTCTCTATATGTATCATATAGTTTTTTCATGTCTCCTAAGGAAAAGTTAGTTTTTAGAGAATCTCTTGCTATTCCTAAGAGTGATATAATTTTAGGGGCATCAAGAACTGGATTTAATTTTAAAGCTTTATTTTTTACATTACTTAGAATCTCTTGCTGCCGTCTAGACCTATCTAGATCTCCACCAACTGAAGTATATCTAGTACGAGCATATTTAAGAGCTGTTTCACCATTTAATGTTTGTAGTCCTGCTGGCAATGTAAATCTCTGGTAACTATAATTAGGCCCTGGATAATAAGGATCATCAATTGCCTCTTTTACGTCTACCTCTACACCACCAATGGTATCAACCAAAGATACAAAACCTTTAAAATCTACTTCTGCATAATAATCAAAACTTATTCCTGTAATTTCTGTAATTTTATCTTGTAATGCTTTGATTGCTTGCTCATATGTTTTACCTTGGTTCAAGGCATTAATATATACACTATTGATTTTACTATAATATCCTTTATCATCAAATACCAAAAAGTCTCTAGGCACTGAGATTAAATTAATCTTTTTTTCTTTATTAATAATTTGAGCAATCATCATAGTATCCGTAAGATCCCCACCATCATGATTCTCCCCCCCCTTACCCAATAATAAGATGGTTTCTTTTTCTGGTTTATTGATAGTTGTTTCTCCCTTTTCTTGATCTATATTTTTAATAATAGGTATATCTTGAGAATATTGAGACATCGCCCAAGCACCTGCCCCCACCACTAAAGCTGAGATTAAAAATGAGACTATAGCTAGCGTAATATTGGATTTTTGAGTGTTCATTATTTTTTATTTACTTTATACAGTATACCATTTTGTGAATCAGTTATAATCATACTATTACCAATAAATGTAACACCTTTGGGACTACCCCAAACCTCACCATTCTCAGATAGCCAACCTGTAATGAAGTTTTTAGCAGACAAATCTTTATTAATATCTTTGATAACTATTTTATAACCCTGAGATACTGAGTTATTTTTTTCCCCTGAATAGACAAATACATATTGATCTTTCCATATTTTATAAAACTCTTCCGGAATCAAATCAAAACTGACCACTCCCATACCATTTGGCATTTCGGCTATTGGAGATTCAGACTTAGTCTTACAGAAGTCATTTTGCTCTGGATATTTAGGGTCAATATTAGCAAACCCATAACAATATGGCCAACCATAATCTTTTCCCTGATCAATTTTATTAATCTCTACCTTAGGAAGAGAATGGCCAATTCCCTTCCGACCTATATCTGTTACTATCAAATTATTACCAAAAACCCCCATATCTGTAATATTTTTCAGACCCTTTGCAACAAGCTGTTCATCACCTCCATTCATATCGTATGAAACAATACTAGCTAATTTTTTATCTCTTGGGGTGCAGCTTTCACAGTTAGCTGAGAGTGATATATATATTCTATCATTTTTTATTAAAATTGTATGATATGTTCCTTTAGGAGGGTTAGGTAAATTTTCAATTATAGCTTTTCTTTCCTTGTAACTAGCATCAGATTGAATATCTTGATATTTGGTTACCTTATTATTCGTGATAACATATACTCCTCCGTTATAATAGTACAGGTCTGATATTCCATTTAATTTATTATCCACAATTTGTGGGTTTTTATCACCATTACTCTGTAGTAACCACAACGTGTTAGCTTCATTATCAGCTATAAACAAATTATTGTTATCATCTTTTACAACTGCTTTAGGTGACATTAATCCATGCCCAAAAACACTAATTGTAAATTCACTTGGCAAATATAAGGTCTGCTTTTTGTCTCTAATATTTATAATCTGTGGTTTTAATCCATCAAGAATCGGCTCTTCTATTGATTCTTTAGATATAAGATTATTTCTAATAATTTGCTCACGCTTGAACAGATTGATACGATTTTGTTGTAATAACACTACTAAGAACATCACTAACAAAATGATTCCTGTAAATAAATAAATAATGTTTTTTAGTCCAAAATTATATTTCATATGTATAATATACTAGATTTAGTATACCACATAATTTATGTTATTACTATTTTAGGACCTTCACAAACTTTATTATATATAATATAATTTATACTATATTAGTTTATAAATAATATGGTTAAGCAGAAAAAAACATCCTCCAAAAAAAACCAACAACCTGCTATCAATATCCCTAATATTGTACCTGATATTGACCCAGTGCAAATTAAGGAAACTGGCTTCAACTTTTTAAAAGAGTTCAAAGCTTTTGCCTTACAGGGAAATGTAATTGATCTTGCAGTTGGTATAATAATAGGAGCTGCCTTCAATACCTTAGTTCAATCTTTAGTGAAAGATTTAGTGATGCCAGTTTTTGGATGGCTGATTGGGGGTACTGATTTTTCTAGTCTTTATATTTCACTAAATGGTTCTTTTAACTCATTGGCAGAAGCTCAGGCCGCAAAAGCACCGATTATTATGTATGGTTTATTTATAAATCAATTAATTAACTTTCTAATTGTATCTTTATCTATATTTATAGTATTAAAGATATTTCTTAAAGGCAAGGCGGAGGCTATAATTAACGCAAAGAAAAAATAAAAAGACTAAGCCCTTAAAATTAAAAATACTCTCGAAATAATTTCGAGAGTATTTTTAATTTTATACTTAATCTAAAATTCCATCTAAATTAACGTCATATAAAATTCTCTCATTAGCAAGATTATATTTGATAATTTCGGATTCATTAAACCAGAGATAAATTTCTCGCTCAGCCTCAGATACTTTATCTGAACAATGTACCAAGTTTCTAACTGCTCTTGATGATGAATTTGCTAGAGAATAAGTATCAACAGTATAATCACCTCGAATTGTTCCAACATCAGAGGTAAGAGGCTCAGTTCCTCCAACTAATTTTTTAACCACTCCTACAGCCTGGTTTCCCTGTACAACAAAGGCTATTATAGGACCAGATGTCATAAAGTCTATATTCCCTCTCATGATATCTTTACCGTACTCTATGGCTTCTTTCTCTATTTCTAAACCTTGAGATTTCCTTGATTCAATAGCTATTGTTCCTTTTTCAATAAACCAAGCATCATCTTTATTATAATGTTTCCAAAGTATATCTTCGCTGGCAAGAATCATTTTTAAGGCTACAATTTTAAGCCCTGTCCTCTCAATTCTTGAGATAATATCTCCCACCAAACTTCTCTGTACTCCATCTGGTTTAATGATGACTAATGTTTTTTCTTTAATCATAATGATTATATTATTATTTAATTTACTTATTATACCTTGAATATAATTTTTTGGCAATATAAATAAAATTAGGAGGTAGCCCCCCTAATCTTACTATTATCTCAAAATTACATCATACCTGGCATTCCCATTCCTCCCATTGGGGGCATACCTTTATCATCATCTGACTTTGGGAATTCAGTAATGACGGCTTCTGTGGTCAATAAGGTAGCAGCAGCTGAGGCAGCGTTTTGTAGGGCAGTTCTTGTGACTTTGGTAGGGTCAATAATACCTGCTTTTACCATATCTTCATAAACACCTGTGGATGCATTATATCCGATATTTCCTTTATGCTCCTTTACTTTCTCTACTACTACCGAACCTTCTACTCCAGCATTATTAGCAATCATTTTAACTGGTTCTTCCATAGCAACTTTTAGAATTTCAAGCCCAACTTTTTGATCACCGATTAATTTTAATCCTTCCAATGAGTCAATGGCTCTGATCAAAGCTGTTCCTCCTCCTGGGACAATACCTTCTTCTACAGCGGCACGAGTAGCTGCAAGAGCGTCTTCTATTCTATCTTGTACTTCTTTTTGCTCTACTTCACTAGCAGCTCCTACTTTAATTACAGCAACACCACCAGCTAATTTACCTAATCTTTTCTTCAGATTATCTCTATCATACTCAGAATCAGTTTGATCAATTTGTACTTTAATCTGCTCTACTCTTTCTTGAATTGCCTTCTCATTATTGTCTCCAGCTACAATTATAGTCTTTTCTTTCTCTGAAATAACCTTTTTAGCTTTTCCAAGAGATGATAGCTCAGTGGTTTCTAATTTGAGTCCAATCTCTTCAGAGATGACCTGACCTCCAGTTAATATTGCAATATCTTTTAACAATTCTTTGCGATTATCTCCAAATCCTGGTGCTTTGATAGCCAAAGCAGAGAATCCACCTCGCATTTTATTTAGAACCAAAGTAGTCAAAGCTTCTCCATCTACATCCTCAGCAATAATTACAATTTCTTTGCGTCCTGCCTGGGTAACTTTTTCTAATACAGGTAATATGTCTTGAATAGATGAAATCTTTTTATCTGTAATCAATATATAAGCATCATCCATCTCTGCAATCATCTTTTCTGTATTGGTCACCATATACGGAGAAATGTAACCTTTTTCAAATTGCATTCCTTCTACTACTTCACTAGTAATTCCAAAAGTTTGCCCTTCCTCAACTGTAATAACTCCATTAGCCCCTACCTTTTCCATAGCGTCAGCAATTTCTTTACCGATCAACTCATCCCCGTTAGCTGAGATAGTAGCAACTTGCTGAATTCTAGACTTATCATCTTTAACTTGCTCAGAAGAATCAACCAAAGCAGCTACAACTTTTTTAACTCCTTTTTCAATTCCCTTTTTAATTTCCATGGGATTAGCTCCAGCTGTTACATTTTTGAATCCCTCAGCCACCATTCTTCTAGCCAGGATAGTAGAGGTAGTAGTCCCATCTCCTGCAATATCCGCAGTTTTAGAAGCTACATCTCTTACGATAGAAGCTCCGATATTCTCTAACTTATCTTCTAATTCAACTTCTTTAGCTACACCTACACCATCTTTAGTAATTACAGGGACTCCAAATCCTTTATCCAAAACTACATTTCTTCCTTTCGGACCTAAAGTAACTTTAACTACATCGGCTATTTTATCTACTCCGACTAATAGCTTTCTTCTAGCTTCTTCACTGTATGAAATTAATTTTGCAGACATATTTTTATAGTTTAATATTAATTATAGTAAATTTATAAGGTGGCTAGGATATCCTCTTCTTTTACAATTAAATAATCCTCGCCCTCCATATTAATATCTGTGGGTCCGTATTTTGCAAAAGCAACCTTCTGCCCGACTTTCACAATTTTAACTTCCCCACCAACAGCTATAACCTCACCAAACTGAGGCTTATCATGTTTGGCAGTGTCTGGGATATAAATACCACTTGCTGTCTTTTCTTCTGCTTTTTGAGGTTTTATTAAAACCTTGTCAAATAACGGTTGTATATTCATATCTTATGTATATATTAAATTATTCTATTATTTAGTTTTAGCAGTTAATCACACTGACTGCTAATAATACTATCTTATAATATTATTAGTTTATTGTCAAGACAAATTTATATAAATGACTACTTATTAATTAAAAACAAAAAAATACCAAAAGTCTAAAGTCTTTTGGTACGAAATTTGTGGGTGTAGGTGGGCTCGAACCACCGACCAAAGGCTTAAAAGGCCTCTGCTCTACCAACTGAGCTATACACCCTATTACTACAGTAATCTACATAAACAATTATACACAAAGTATAATGATTTGTAAATATACTAAGTATTTTTATGTGGGCAGAGTAGGACTCGCACCTACGTAGCCTGAAGAGGCGTCGGTTTTACAGACCGATGCGTTTGACTGCTCCGCCATCTGCCCAATTCTCACATGTATTATACCACAGAAAAACTCTATGGAGCCGAAAAGAGGACTTGAACCCCCGACCTACCGCTTACAAGGCGGTTGCTCTACCAGCTGAGCTATTTCGGCCATAATAATATTATAATGTACATTTATAAATTATATCACACTATTTGAATTTTGTCTACAAAAGACTGTATTGAGATTTTTGGGTATTTTTTTCTATAAAATCATCAATATCATATTGCATGTCTACTTTTAAACGCAGCCAACCATCTTTGGACGGATATATAAGATGCTTTTTATATATACAATATTCAAATATTTCTTTAGTTAACTTAACATCGTTTAAACAATACTCTGCCAACTCTTCCAACCTACCTTCTTGATACAAAGTCATTGCATTAGAACCGGATCCTGACTTATTTGAACCTATAGTCATACTAGCTATAGCATCTAAACCTAATCTTTTTCCAGTTTTAGCTCTAAACTCCCTCAAAATATCAAAAGATGCTATACTAAACAAATCAAATTGATAATATTTATTAAGAATAGGTGTGTCAAAGTGATCACTGTTAAATCCAACCAGCATATTAGCTTGTTTTAAATCTGACTCCAATTCTAATAAATCATCAACAAAATAAGCCTTATATTCATCTGTAGCATAGTTATATACCCCGACTACAGTTACTTCCATTTCATCTACAAAGTTAGGGCTAGATATATTCCCAATAGTCTCTATATCATAAACCAAAATATTGGGGAATTTAGAACTAATCATATGACATAATGTCTTTATAAATAATACTAGAAAGAGATACCACAGGCATTGCAATTATAACCCCTAAAGCCCCGGCCAATACCCCACCTATCATAAGAGCCAAAACAACTAAGAGAGTGTTATATGGTTTCGAGGTGTTGAACAATACTGGTAAAACAAGAAATTGTTTAATAAACTGAATAAATGTTATTAATAGTATGACTATAAAACCCAATACCGGTGATTGAACAAAAGAATATATAACTATTATCAGTATTATCAAAGCTGGGCCTATAAGGGGAATCAATTGTGCCAAACCTGCCAAAATAGATAAAAGAGCTGCATATTGAAGTCCGAGTATAGATAATGTTACATACGTAAACATACCTATAATAAAAGCAATGACTGCCTCCATAAAGGCCCATTTACCTATATGATGTTCTAATCTCTTGACTATATTGGGAACATCATCTTTAATATTAGATGCTACAAAGATTTTTACTATTGTGTTTACTCCTGTTTTATCCACTGCTATATAAAATGATAGAACTAAAATTAATATGATGTAGGTTAATAACTGACCAAATATTCCCACAAGATTGATCACTACTTCACCAATATTAGGTACTATAGTACTAAACTGCTGAATAAGACTTGAATTCACAGGCATACCCATTGCATAAAACCATAATTCTACATTTTTGACAAAGGTACTTAAAACTTGAAACAAGCCATAACTTTCCTTGACAACTAGAGGAAAAAGCAAAGATACACTAGATATCAATAAAACTGATAGGGCTACAAATACAAGTGTCAAGCCCTGTGAATGAGATATATTATAGCGTTTATTAAGTAAATTAGATGAGTACTTAGCAAAAGATGCCAGTATAAAAGCTATGACTATTGTAACAATTAAATACCTCAGATATATAGAAAAAGCTATGAGCAAAATAAATAAAACCAACCTTAAAACTGATTCTTTAGAAATAGCTAGGTTAATTTGGTTGATTTTATTTTGCATATTTTTTTATATTCTTTCCTCTAAGGTAATTGATACTTTCTGCTCCTTACCATCTCGGACTATCGTTAATTCAATTTGATCGTTAATTTGATATTGTGACAATAAGTCAGCTAAAGACTGCTTGGCTGACAAATCTTTATTATCAACCTTTGTTATGACATCTCCTGTTTTTAATCCAGCCTTAGATGCTGGTGAATTAGGTAGTATAGCAGGAGATTGAGAATCACCAATTAGCAATGCTCCATTATCTACTCCGAACTCTTTAGCCTGAGATGAACCTGGCACAATCATTGTATATCTAACTCCAATAAAAGGAACTTTTACTTTACCATATTCTTTATAATCATCTATCATTCTTGTAACAACATTGGATGGAATTGCAAACCCTATACTTTGAGCTCCTTCAGCAGTAGCTACATTTACTCCCACAACTTTAGCATTAATATCAAGTAAAGGCCCTCCTGAATTACCTTGATTAATAGCAGCATCTGTTTGTATAACTTGAGATAACTGTTCTGAGTTGCCTCGCCCATCTGAAGCTACGATTGATCGTCTTAGACCAGAAATAACTCCTCTACTTACTGTATTATCAAATTCACCCAAAGCATTGCCTATAGCTACAGCGGTTTGACCAACTTTCAAACTATCAGAATTAGCAAATTCCACAGGCTTTAGATTTTGTTTGTCAACTTTAATAATAGCCAAATCCTGGGTTGGATGCAGTGTCTTTACTTCTGCCTGAGCTTCAGATCCATCGTTAAATAAAACAGTATATGTGGCACTGTTATCTGATACAACGTGCTTATTTGTAATAATCAATCCATCGGCTGATACTACAAACCCTGTTCCTCCGCCTATTTTTCTATCTACTTCTTGAGACTCTTGTGGTAATTGACCTTGAGGTAACAATCCAAAAAAATAATCCAATGGCGAATTAGATCGTAATGAAACCTGCTTAGATATAGATATACTAACTACTGATTCATTTAATTTTTCTACAAGATCAATAACAGCTGACTGCTCCTCTGAGATACTAACACTACTAGTTTGAGACGATCCTTCTTGTGCTTTATTTATATACGAGTACGCTATACCCCCACTAAGAAAACCGGTGAAAGCAGATGCTAAAATACTAATTAGTATAATATTAGCAATTTTATTTTGATTCAATTCTACTGACATATTAGTTAATTAATTTATTTATTAAAACCTGTGTAAATATTATACCATATATTTTATAAATTTGTGTACTGTAATCCTAACCCAGCATCTCACTACCATCTCTCATAAAAATTGTACCT
>JBEDBC010000012.1:0-8474 GCA_041177485.1 Candidatus Parcubacteria bacterium
TCTGCCCGTACTCATGAAAATGATGAGTACTATATTAAGGCGCATAAATTGGGAGAAATTTTAGGACTTAATAACTTCACTGTTATAACCGGAGGCGGGCCAGGAATTATGGAGGCTGCAAATCGTGGGGCTTTTCAAGTTAAAGGTAGATCAATTGGACTTGGTATTGAGCTCCCAATGGAGCAAAGAATTAATCCTTATGTGACAGATTCTGTAAACTTTAGCTACTTTTTTACACGTAAGGTAATGTTAACAACCCCTTCTCAGGCTTTTGTCTATTTCCCAGGAGGATATGGAACCTTAGATGAATTATTTCAAGTTCTGAATGAAATGGCCTTAGGCTTTATCCAAAGAGTCCCTGTTATTTTAGTTGGAGTAGAGTTTTGGACTCCTTTAGTTAATTTTCTACAAGATACTTGCCATCAAATTATTGGAGCTATCAAACCTGAAGACTTGGAAATGCTACATATAGTAGAAACTGCCGAGGAGGCGTATGATATTATTAAAAATACCGAAGACCATCCTAACTTTTTAGATAATATTTCTAACACCAATAATATATCTAGTGTGAATTGGAGAATATTTAGAATTATGGCTGAGCTAGTAGAAGGGTTAGACTTTTTACAGTCTTTGCCAAATAATATTACAATATTAGGAAGTAATAAAATTTCACAGGATAGTAAATACTATAAAGACATATATTATATAGCTCAAGAGGCTATTAGAAATGATTTCAGCGTTTTGACTGGAGGAGGTTTTGGAATAGCGGAAGCCGCCAATAAAGCATCTTCTGAGGCAGGGAAACCAGCTTATGCTACTCTACTCAATCAAGCTGGTAAAACTATGAATCAGTATGTGACAGATTCTATTCACTTCAGATTCCCATTTACTAGACAATTTATATTAACTGGTCCTACTAATCAATATTTATTCTGTCCGGGAGGTTTGGGGACATTGCATCAGTTATTCGAAGTCTTAACTCTAGTTCAAACTCATAAAGTAGATCCTACCCCACTAATTTTGTATGACGATGAATTTTGGGCTCCGCTGGTAAAATATATGAAAGAGGTTTTGGATGAGGAGGAGAGAACTATTAGTAATAAAGATTTATGTTTATTTACAGTCACTACTAGTAAAGAAGAGGTTATAGATGCTATTACCAGAAATAGTTAATTGGAATATAAATAAACATATTTATGATTTATTCCAGTACTTTGAATAAATAAAAACACTTAAATGTAAGCTTTGTATAAGTATAAGATAAATTGGGAAGGAGATTTCGGTTAAAACCCATAACTTTATTGCAAATAAACTACTAAAAGAACTAATAATTCCAGTAATATAAGGGGTTATAGTCTCTGTTTGGGGGGATTTATAAATTTTTATCAAAGTAGGTATTCCAGCTAATATGTCACTTATAATGGCAAAAATAATTGCAATTAAAGGGTTGTCAGTAATAACCCATAATATCAGAGCTAGGGCAGAAAAAACTCCACAAGTATAATCAAATTTACTTAATTTCCAATAAGCATTTTTATTAACAAAAGAAGCTATAAATACTAAAAGAGGAGCTATTCCCAATGAAAAAACTGATATAGATGCCAAATTAAATCCACTTACAATAGAGGCAAAAGCTCCAATTAAAGGTGATATAGACCATAATAACCAAGTTATTCTATTTGGTTTTGTCTCCCCCCTTACAGTAGCTTTTATATAGTCAAAAGTACCAATTATATGTATACCTGCTCCAACAAAAACTAAATATTGTAAATAATCATTCATGTTTTTTAAAATCTATAATCATAGTATCAAAGATTATTAATATAAGCAATATAAGATATTTTCTTTTTATAAACCCTGCATTTGCAATTTGGGTAGGTTTTTGGTAAAATATGGATTGTTGAACTTTAGTAGCTAAGAGGAGCATTGTGTGGTGGCCATAGTTTAACGGTAAAACTTCGGGTTGTGGTTCCGACATTACGGGTTCGATTCCCGTTGGCCACCCCAGAGTGTTGCTCTTGCTAAATTCACAGAACCTTGCTATAATCTATTAATTATGGGGGCGTAGCTCAGTCGGTTTAGAGCGTCTGCCTGTCACGCAGAAGGTCGCCGGTTCGAGCCCGGTCGTCCCCGCCAAGAAGAAAACGGGTTTATCCCGTTTTTTTATTGGAATAAGGGGGCGAGCGGTAGGAAGGGGTCGGGAAACGAGAGTTTCCCGTGGCGGAAACCCCAAAACCGAGGGGTTTTGGAAAATGTATATATTTTGGGACTCCCCGCCAAGAAGAAAACGGGTTTATCCCGTTTTTTTATTTTAATAAATTGAAGACAGACGAGATGTTTAGACTGTCCTCTCTTGGGGGAGGTGGCCTATAGGCCGGAGGAGGATGGATCTAAATTTCCCTCTCTGCCCAAAGTTTACCTGCTGTAGGTAGGGGGATTTCATTGATTGGTGGATAGTTCCCCACCCCGTTTTCCTGCTATATAAACATAGCAGGAATCCACCCCTCAAGGAGGGGAATTTTAGTAAGAAGGGAGAAAAAATACAGGCTACATAATTTTTTCCCTACTAAAATCATACCAATTCTCTATACAAAAATGCTAAAATATGATATTTTGGTGGAGGTATTCTTTATTTACCAATGGAAACACTCTCCACTCCCACAACTACTCCAACTTGGGTTCAAAATTTAAATGGAAGTATAACTCTAGAGTTATCCAACTCAAGCTTAAGGTTGAAAAGAACAGATTCTGGTTGGAGTTTAGTCATTACAGTTAATGGTGGCGGCACAGCTTATACATTACCTCAATTGGATTTGGAAGGCGCCAAGACATCTGCTTTAGACAAGTTTCGAGAAATTGCAAATCAAATAAACCAAGACATGGACCTGTTGGGTTAACATTTACTGACTTCCCCAATATCTCATCCTCCCTTCTCGGCCACACTGGTGGTCGAGATTTTCTTTTTAAACCACAATAGACAAAACACCCTCTCAAGGTATATAATACAAATGTAATATTAATTATTACTACTATGAAAATGATTGAAGATAAGGGAAAACAACCAGCTGTATTTAATCTAGAAGAGTTGGTAATTGAGAATCAAGCTTATCGCCAGACTATTTGGACGGGAGACAGGATGCAGGTGACAGTGATGTCTATCCCTGTGGGTGGAGAAATTGGCCTTGAGGCGCACCATAATATCGAACAGTTCATAAGAGTAGACCGAGGACAAGGAAAGGTCTATATGGGGCAAAAAGAGGATGATTTGAATTTTGTGAAGAATATTGAGGATGGGTATTCTGTCCATGTCCCAGCTGAGATGTTTCATAATATAGTCAATACAGGCTCTGAGCCTTTGCAGTTATATTCTATTTATGCAGAACCAGAACACCCTTTTGGAACTGTTCATTTGACCAAAGCCGAAGCAGATGAGGCAGAAGCGGAGCATCATGGGTAGGAGTTTTAATTATAAATTTTGAATTGTGAATTTTATCCCTCGCCGGCGAGGGATAAAATAAATGTCCTCCCTTGGGGGAGGTGGTCCCTCCTATACTTTGTTTAGGAGGGAACGGAGGAGGACAAAATTCATAATTTACAATTCCCACCCTACAATTTTCCCTCCTCTTGCATAAATAAACCAAATTTGATATACTCTACTCTGTAATTACACAAGGGCCTGTAGCTCATATGGTAGAGCGCCTCGTTTGCACCGAGGAGGTGGCTGGTTCGATCCCAGTCAGGTCCACAGCACTAATAATAAATAGATCGAACCAGTTGGGAAGGGGTCGTGAAACGGGAGTTTCCTGTGTAGGAAAGTTGGGAAACTGTGGGTTTCAAAAGAAGACCAGTCTGGTTTGTATCCCAGTCATGTCCACAGTATGAAAAATATATATTTTGTAAGGCACGGTGAGTCAGAGGGTAATAAAGAGAAGGTTTATCAATCCGCCTCAACTTTATTATCCGAAAATGGGCTACAACAAGCTGAGTTGATCGCTGATAGATTTAATAATATTGAAGTTAACACTATTATCAGTAGTAATTATATCAGGGCTAAGCAAACCGCTAAATATATCTCAGAAGTAACGGGGAAAGATATTATAGAAAGTCAACTGTTCAGAGAAAGAAAAAGACCCTCAATTCAAGAGAATCAAAGTAAGGAAATACCAGAATTAATGGCTATAGATAAGCAAATTCAAGATAACTGGGAAATATTAGATTATAGATACTCAGATGAGGAGAATTTTACAGACTTGAGACAAAGAGCTAAGGAATGTTTTGAATTTTTAGAAAATATGACAGAAGATAATATTGTAGTGGTAACTCATAAAAACTTCTTACATTGTCTGCTATGGTATTGTCTTTTTGGATTTGATGTTACTCCAAGGGAAGCTGTAATTGTTAAGAATAACTTTATTTTAAGTAATACAGGAATAGTTTGGATGCAATATGATGAAATTAAAAATTTTTGGAAAATAGTCACTTGGAATGATCATGCTCATCTGGGGTAGAGTTTTAACTCAATACATTTACCCTAGCTTTGATAAGAGAAGCTACTTCTAAAGCCATCACAATGCCGATTACTACTGCTTGTAGGGATACTTCAACTAGAATTAAATGTCCAAAAATTAACCACCCAATTACATAAGTGAGGCGATGTAGTCTTTTCCAATTGGACTTCAGCTTACGAGTAGCATAGTTATTGGAGGTAATAAACAAGGCAAAAGAGAATATTAGAGCCACTAGACCAAAGGCCTGATAAATTGGTAGCGATGGAGGGAGTCTAAATTGTAGAGTTGGAATAACTTTCATAGCTAGATAATGAGTAAAGGCAGCTATAAACATAAGAATTCCAAAGTGTCGCCTAACTGGTAAAATGAGTTTGATTAGTAGATTAAGCTTTTTAGCTAGTCCAAACCTCTGGATTATACTAGGTATAAGAGTGATTATAAATAAAACTAAAGCCAGAGTTCCTGCTAATTTACCATAATCTCTTCTCTCAGCTATGCTGAGGAAAAAGAAAGGTAAGAACAATATAGGGCTACTATAAGTAAGCCAAATGATGATTTTGTGTAGAGTTTTCATAAATTTTAAGTTAAAAGTTTAGATTTAGTATAGAATAATTTAGGATTTTTGTCGAAGTATAGTTTCCTAACTAAATTACTCTCCACCCAATGTTTCATTGTCAGTTGGAGGATTAAAAAATGTTCCACGTGGAACATTTCAAAAACACAACTACACAACTAAAGACAAAAGGAGCTAAACGCTCCTTTTGATATTTTATTAACTTGAAACTTATATGCTTGCTTAAGCAGAATAGTATAATACATTAAATATATATTATTGTCAACTATTGACAATAATATTGGGGAGCTCTCTATTTTTCTTTATATATTTGCTTTTTTGATTATATTAATGTAAAATAATTCAATTATATAAACCTCTTTATCGCTTAACTATTCAACTCTATGAATTCACATATCCGTAATCTTGCTATTATTGCTCATGTTGACCATGGAAAAACTACTTTGATGGATGCTATTTTGCATCAAACTCAAATTTTTAGAGAGAATCAAACAGTTCAGGAGAGAGTGATGGATTCTATGGATTTAGAGCGAGAAAAAGGAATTACTATTAGAGCCAAGAATGCTTCAGTTACTTATAAGGATTATACAATTAACTTAATTGATACTCCTGGCCATGCTGATTTTGGTGGTGAGGTGGAGCGAGTGCTTAAAATGGCAGATGGAGCTTTATTATTGGTAGACTCTAAAGAAGGTCCAATGCCTCAGACTAAATTTGTGCTCAAAAAGGCTTTGGCTTTAGGGCTTAGAGTTGTTGTAGTGATTAATAAAATTGACCGCCCTGATGCTACTCCAGATGCTGTAGTGGATAAAACTTTTGATTTGTTTGTTACACTCAATGCTAGTGATAAGCAATTAGACTTCCCGATTGTATATGCTTCGGCTATCAATGGTTCAGCTTCTCTGGAGACTGATCAGACTGGTAAGGATTTGACTGAATTATTCGAGGTTATTATAAATGAAATCCCAGCTCCTACTTCTCCGATTGAAGAATCTTTCCGTATGTTAACTTTGAATTTACAATTTGATAAATTCAAAGGGACTATGGCTGTGGGTAGAATTGATGCTGGAAAGATAGTCAAAGGTATGTCGGTGGTGAGAATAGATAAGGCTGGCAATCAGACTAAAAATACCATTACCAGTTTGCTTAAATATAATGGAATGGAATTGGTGGATACAGATGAGATTGTAGCTGGAGATATTGCGGTGATTGCAGGTATTGCTAATATTGAAATTGGAGATACTATTGCTGATGCTCAAAATCCAGTTCAAATTGCTCCAGTGGAGGTGGAAAGTCCTACTTTGCAGATGATGTTTGCAATCAACGATAGTCCATTCTCAGGGAAGGAAGGTAAATATTCTACTTCTCGTATGATAAGAGACAGATTATATAAGGAACAAGAGACTAATATTAGTTTGAAAATCGAGGATACAGATAGCCCAGATAAATTCTTGGTAGCAGGTCGTGGAGAGTTGCATTTGGCTGTTTTGATTGAGACAATGCGACGAGAGGGTTATGAATTCTCAGTTGGAAGGCCACAAGTTATACTTAGAGAGCAAAACGGGACTGTAGAAGAGCCTTATGAGCTATTAACTCTCGATGTACCAGAAGAATATAGTGGTAAAATAATTGAAGCAGTGAATAAAAGGCAGGGAGAACTAGTAAATATGGAGATTAATGAGCATAATGAGTCTCATCTTGAATATAAAATCACTACTCAGAATTTGATTGGGCTAAGGAGTGTTTTATTGACTTTATCTAAGGGAACTGTGATTATGAATAGTTCTTTCTTAGAATATGGTCCAAGAATGTCTAATGGTAAAGGACGATCAACTGGTTCTATTGTGTCTCTGGAACTTGGTAAAATTACTAAATATGCATTAGATGGAGCATCGGACAGAGGAGTATTCTTTGTGTCAGATGGAACTGAAGTTTATCCTGGAATGGTCTTGGGTGAGTCTAATCGGGAGCAAGATGTAGAAATAAATCCTGTCAAAGCTAAAAAATTGACCAATATGAGGGCTTCTGGGTCTGATGATGGGGTTTTTATCGCTCCTCCCAAAGATATGACCCTAGAGGCCAGTATTGAGTACTTGGCAGATGATGAATTATTAGAAGTAACTCCAATGAGCCTTAGAATTCGTAAGAGAATTCTAGATTCTAATGAAAGAAAAAGGTCTAATAGAAGCTAAAAAGGAAAAGCCCCACGATGTTGGGGCTGGGGGTGTGCTTTTGTTTTAGTAGGGGCGACCTTTCAGTCGCCCGAAACTTAATAAAATATAAGGTGGCATTGTATCTAATCTACCCAACAATAAATATTTCAATTTCCGTAACTTAATGAAAGTTTTATATGAAACTTTAGTTTTTAAGTACTCTGACTAATTCATCATGAAGAAGGACTAATATTGTAATTACATATAATTCAGACAATCCGGCCTGAATATATTCTTTTAAGAGGCAATTTTTCATAACTAAAAGTACAGGGTATGTAAGCACCAAAATAACAAATTTCAAGTAAAATTGCAAGTGTTTTGTATTCTGCTATTTCAAAAATATCAAATAATCTGATTAACTATTTACAAAGTCAAATATATATGATATATATTAAATGCTAAGCTATCTTTTTTCATCATGTACCCTCCAACAATTTGGTTTTTTTTGTCTAATTTGCTTAACTTTTTGAGTGTAAAGATTGAAGATACGTGCTCTTTGATTGAGAATTTAGTCAAATATTCCCTCAAATTACCTCTTTTTTTGGCGGCTATACTACAGAATGGTAGTGTATTTATTTATCACAGAAAAGTAAGAGAAACATACACGAGCACGAGAACTTAAGCTAATTAATCAATATTTTATTTAAATTTCAAACCTCACCTCCTTGGAGTCATACTCCGGAGGTTTTTTGTTTATAAATTTTATAATATGGAGGGATAAATGTTTACCTCCCGTAGGGATGGTTCCACTACTAACAATACAATGTCGGCGAGGGCATCGACTCTACACCATTCACAACTCACAATTTATAATCCTATACAAAGCCTCAGCAAGTTTAAGTGGATCATGTCGGATTAAAGTCCGTCTCATAAGGTCTTTTTTATTTGGGTTTATAAATATACCATCAGCAATTAAATCAGCTCCAATAAGAGTGGTTTTACCAATTTTATCTAATTCCGTAGCTTTTTGCACAGGCTCTCCCTCCTCCTTATACTTTTCTACTAATTTAGGATCAGGTTGGGTAGTGTTATAAAGGGCTATATCTATAACTTCAGAGCCTATAAATCTATGCATCTGATTGATGTGATCTTCTACCGACCAGTTATTAGAGTGTCCAACTTTAGACATCAGATTAACGTTGTATATGATTTGAGCCGATGTTTTCATCAAAGCCTCTT
>JBEDBC010000013.1:0-17047 GCA_041177485.1 Candidatus Parcubacteria bacterium
ATTTAAAATAGTGTAGAAAATTTGATTTGTAAATCCAGTGTGTAAGACAAGATTTTGAAGAGACATTCGGAATCTACCGATAGTGTGGACAACAATAATTATAGATTAGTATATTTACATCTATAATTATTTTATCAATATATCACACTTAGAAAACTCTGTAAATAGCCTTAAATATTATATTTTTTAATAAAAATTTTATTTATGATATAATAGATTTAATTAAAATATTAATCAATATAAATTTATGAATTTTGAAGGATATAGACCAAACAATTCTAAGGAAATAGAGGAAGTAGAATTAGAATCTGTTAAGACAGATGATAGTTTGGCTGAAGACATACCTCCACAATATAGAGGACTGGATGCTGAAACTCTTTATTTTATATGGACTATCCCAGAGTATATAGATAAAAGTAAAACTGAAAGATTAAAGGCTCAAAAGAATAGAGTTTTAGAAAGATTAAGAAAAGAGGAGGCTGAGAATCAAAATGAGATTAAAACTGAGGGTGAGAAAAAACTTTATGGTTGGACAGCTAGCTACGAACTGGCTAGAATAGCTAAGAGTCAAAGTATAGATTTATCCACTTTATCCCGAGAAGAATACGTGGATTTTGCAATCCAAAATAAATTAATGATTGACGATACTCAGTTACGGATGGCTCCATGGCAGAGAATGTGTGAATCAGCGGAGGAGGTGATTGAAGGTAATAGAATGAAAGCAGCGATAATTAAACCAGAGATAGATCAAGCTTTTGATGAGTTTACCTTTGAAATGATGGAAAAATCAAAAGAAGAAGATAGATACTTAGATACCAATATTAGAGTAAGACAAGGAACTAAAGTTTCAAATTCTTGGTTATTTTTTGGTATTAATCAAGGAGTAACAGAGAATGATTCACGAAATGAAACATTTAAATCCTACATTTCCCTCAAAGATTTAAATAAACTAACCCCAGAAAGATTTAAGACTTTTATGACTCGTCTTAGGAATGCCGGATACAACGGTGATATTAAAATTTTTCAAGATTTAACCTCACAGGGCATCAATTTAAATGATCAGATTGTTATGCACGGAGCTTCAGAAGCTGATGCAATCTTAGGACTACGTGTTGCTGAATATTTTTTGGGGAGAATTTAGACCAAGAAAGTATTGGTAAAGATTTAACTATAGACGGGAAAGAATATAGTTATAGTGAATTATTAGCTCATAAAATAAAAGAAGCTGTGCAGAAAAAATAGTAACTCCATATCTTATATTGATCTATCTCTAATTTTGGATAAATTTTCTATGGGATCAGCTACGACCTTCCATCTAGTGTTTCTCGCTAGGCCAAACTGCTCCGAAACCTGTTGTATAAGACCATCATTGACTGCCTTTTTGAATAACCTTTTTCCAGAATCAGTGAAATCTGTGGTAATAAATGTATTACCAGTCCCGACTCTCCTTAGGAAGTTATGAAATACAATATATCCAAATCCATATCCAGCTTTTATAGTCCAAATGTTGAGAAAATATGGCTCACTCTCTTCTGAGAATATAGCATCATAACTTGCCATAGTCTCAACATCAAAAAGTTCAAATTTATCATCAATTACATCTTGAATTATAGCTCGCATTTTCTCTGAGCTAATCTCATCGTTTTCATTATATTCTATATAGTTACTTTCAAATTTTTCCATACAATTTGGTGTTATATATAATATACTATCAAAAATTTATACATATAACTAGTACAGACACTTCTCAATACCTAACAATTAATGTATAATAAAAGTATATGAAAATACTCAAATACTTTATAATATTTACTTCCTTATATTTTGTAGCAAATATGATCTTTTGGGGGTATCAAGAGTATATTTATTATGAAGATACACAAGCTATCCGCGCACTAGATACTAGAATCAATATAGATAACACCTTAATAGAGGAAAAATCTCAAAGCATACAAAGAGAATCTCAGCAACTAAATAGTGACAAAGAGTATTTAGATCAATTAATAATGGATAAAAAATATGCTCAGTATAACGAATTAGTAGAAGAACACAATCAATCAATCGAGAATTACAATGAATCTATAAGACAATATGATGCAATGATAGAAGCTCATAATAATAACATAAAAGATATAAACGAATTATTGCTAAAATCTGCTACAAGAAAATATCTATTCCCAATACCTACTTACGTGCCAGAGTTATATCAAGAAGTTTCCAAATAATACAATATTAGGTTATGGAAAATTTTATTCTAGAGTCAATTATTGTTACAATTAGCTTATTGACTTTGTTTGTGATACCTAGATACAGAAAAGTACTTTTAGACATACAACCTTATTCTGATTTTAAACCAAGCAAAAGGCTTATAGACATAGATTTTATAAAAGGTATGGCTATATCATCAGTGGTGTTAATTCACACTTGCTATCTATTACTACCTAAATATGTTACAATATATCCTAACATTATACTGGGCTTTATTAATAACTCCCTTAGATTTGCAATTCCAGTCTTTCTATTCACATCTGGATTGCTACTAAGACCATTTATTTGGAAAAAGAAAGAAATATTAAAATTTTACGGTAGTAAATTTATAAGAATTGGTATTCCATATATACTAATTTGTATTATTTTATGGTTGTTAGGCTACAATAAGTCAGCTCCTTTATGGCAGTTAATTGTAACAGGGAATATGGCAGTTCCTTTTTATTTTGTAATTGTCTTATTTCAACTATACTTGATTTACCCAATTCTTGATTATATTCGTAAAATTAATCCATATTTATTATTAAATCTTACATTTATTATATCTATAACTTCATTTTTTGTACCTAGTACTTGGGAGTGGAAGGGTATAGCTACATGTTGGCAATATCTAATATTCTTCGTATATGGGATGTTGAGAAGAGATATACTAGAGCATAAAATATCCTCAATTTGGAGAGAATTAATTTGGTTATATACAATATTACAACTATTAACAGTATTAATAGTTCAACTTATATATTATGAGTTAGATGTAATAGTACCGATGAATTTTTATAATTTTCAGATTTTGTTCGGTTTTGCCTTTATATTTTCTGGTTTGGACTTCATAAATAAAGCAAAAGTATATAGTCACAATATCAAATATGTTTTTTCAAAATTAGGCAAATTAAGTTTATGGATTTTTTTATTACATTTTCCAATTCAAGAACTGATCTTTAAGTTTTTATACCAAGAAAATAGTCCTTTGATTTTAGAATTTATAAAAAACAGCATATTTACATTGTTAATAGTAATTCCATTAGCATGGATAATAAATATAGTTTTGTTTAATTTGAAAAATATATATAAATATGATATAATTATGTACAAGCTTAAATAATAATATAAATACAAGTATATGGACGAGAATAATTCAAAGCAATCAAAATTAACCATCATACTATTATTTTTAATTACAATTACTGGGGCCTATCTAGCCTATACCTTTGCTCAATCACAAGAAGATAATATAGAGCAAAAAAACTCAACAATACAGACACAAGAGATTTTACAAGATGATACAAATTCATCCACCTATACTTTAGAAGAAGTTGCAACTAGGAATACAGCTGAACAATGTTGGACTGTTATAGATAGTAGTGTCTATGATATTACTTCTTATGTTCCTAATCATCCAGGAGGAGAAGGTGATATTATAAAAATTTGTGGTAAGGATGGAAGTAATCTGTTTTCAAAACCACAAGAACATAAAGATGGGGGAGCAGATAATGTACTCAGTGCATTCAAAATAGGTACTCTTAAACAATAAACTAAAGTTTTAATTTATACAAATATATGAATAACTATCAATTCCAAAAAGAAGAACCTCAAATCACTACTCAAAAAAATAATAAGACCACTCTCGTACTACTAATCTTAATAATAATAGCAGCAATAACTTTAGGAGTTTTATTAGCCACCCAAAATAATGAGAATACTACAAGCACAACAGACCAATCTACTACGCAGACAGATACCACATCAGTAGAACCAGAGCCCCCACTTGGTATGAGACCTGGTGACATTCCAGTTCCCGAAGTTATAGTTACACAGGAACAATTAGCAACTAACTCCAATGAGGACTCTTGTTGGACAATTATAGATGGGGTGGTCTATGATGTAACCGAATCAATCCGTAGAGGGAGACGCTTGTTTGGAGATATAAGTGAAATCTGTGGTAAAGATGGAACACAATTAATTAAAGAAGGAGTAGATGGTAGACCACCTTTAGCTGAGGCAGGTATAATCAATTTATACGCATTGCCAATGGGTAGAATTAACTAATATCACTTAATATTCAAAAATTATGTCAAATGTATTTGGACAACCAGAATTACAAGAAGAAGTAAAAACTGAAGGAAATAATTCCACTATCATTACTGTATTGTTGGTTATTATAGTAGCTGGTGGAGCTGTATTAGCTTATCTTTTATATAGGCAAAGTCAAGAACCACCTATAGTTCTAGATGAAGTTGTAGAAACTATTGAGCTACCAACAGAAGGTGTAAGTACTGAAGTTACAAATGAACTACCAACAATTCCAACTAGCCCTTCAGAATAAATAGTATTGTAAAATTAATATTTTTGTGTCATAGTATACAAATATATTTAAAAGACTATGGCAAAGAAAGAACTTATTCGTATATATAACCTTGAGAAAAATTATGGACTCAAGGTTATATTTAATACAGCAAACTGTTCAATCCATGAAGGAGAAATTTATGGTGTTTTAGGTCGCAACGGAGCTGGGAAAAGCACGCTTTTTAGAATGATTTTGGGATTAGAAGAATCTGATGACGGAGATATCACTTTAGATAAAACAGCTAGAATTGGCTATATCGCTCAAGAGGATGACTTTGATTTAAACCAAACTGGGCTAGAATATCTTTTATCTACTACCAAAGCTCAAGATTGGGAGATTATAAAGCAGGCTCTTGAATTTGATATGCCCAAAGAGAAATTAGATTTACCGATTAATGACATCTCTGGAGGATACAGAATGAGATTGAAGCTAATCAAAATGTTAATGTCAAAGCCAAATCTAATTCTCTTAGATGAGCCAACCAACTATCTAGATTTATCTACCATTCTATTATTAGAAAACTGGCTATTATCTTTCAAAGGTACAGTTCTTTTAATAACTCACGATAGAGAATTTTTAAGACGAGTTATGACCAGCACAATAGAAGTAGATCAGGGGCAAATAACCCTATATCCTGGGAATATCGATGCTTACTTTGAATACAAGCAAATGCTACAAAATCAAATTATCCGAACCAATGCCAATATAGAGAAAAAACAAGCACAATTACAAGAATTTATCAATCGTTTTGGCGCTAAAGCTACCAAAGCCGCTCAAGCTAAATCCAAGCAAAAGCATATTGAAAGATTAGAACAAGAGAAAAGAACTATCTATACACCTAACTCCAAAGTCAGAATGCATTTACCATTTATTGCCAAAAGCTCTGGGATGGGATTAGATGTTAGCAATATAACTATTGGATATGGTCAAACCAAGATTGCTGAAGGTCAAAATCTATACGTAGAGAGAGGACAAAAAGTAGCAGTCCTTGGAGATAATGGACAAGGGAAATCCACTCTTCTCAAAACCTTATCTAGTGAAATAAAGGCTCTCTCAGGAGAATTCAAATTTGGCAACGGACTTCGAGTTGGATATTTTGCCCAAAGTGTCGAATTTGATACCCAGGATCAAGCCACAGTCTATGATTATTTGCGCAAAGTAGCCGACATTGAAATTAGTGATGATGATGTCAAAAAAACTCTAGGTAGCTTTTTATTCTCCAAAAGCGAACATGATAAATCTCTCTCAGTCTTATCCGGAGGAGAAAAAGCAAGACTAAGGCTAGCAGCTGTATTTTTGGAAGGATATGATGTCTTAATATTAGATGAACCTACCAATCACCTCGATATGGAAACAGTTGAGATTATGGGAAGCTCACTTGCTGAATGGGGAGGTACTCTAATTTTTGTGAGCCATGATAGAAGTTTTGTAAATAATTTAGCCACTATGATTTGGCAAGTCAAAGATGGTAATATCACCAAATACAATGGTAATTATGAAGAATATGTCTGGAGCCTCAAGCAGCATGCCGACATAACTCAAGCTCAGAATACTGAGCAAATCAAGCAAGAAACCATCAAATACGCTGGGGATGATAAAACTCGTAAAAGAGAGTTATATCAGGCCAAAAAAGAATTAAGTAAAATAGATAAGAGAATCGCCAACCTAAAAGAAGACGTAAGATTAGGAATACCGGACGCAGCCGAAAAATTATCCAAGGAAGAGGCGCTCTGGGTCAAGGTTATGGATTTGATTGAGCATTTAGAGAATTAAATGTATGCAAAAAGATAAAAATTATAACTCTCAGCAGAGACAAACTTACGCCCAGAATTTTGTCAAAAACCCAAGTTTAATCAGATATATAATAGATTTTATTAGATTACCAGAGAACTCACTAATTCTAGATTTAGGAGCAGGACAGGGGATAATCACTAGAGAATTATTAAAAAGAAATTATAAAGTCGAGGCAATAGAATTAGACTCAGAGTTATATAATCAATTACAGACAGAGTTTCAAGATAAAGCCAAAGTTATACAGCAAGATATCCGTAAGATACAATATCCAAAAGGAGAGTTTTATATAATTTCTAACCCACCATTTAATATTTTTTCAGAACTAATCAAAAATATATATCTATCCCACAATAACCCAGAAGCCGCCCTAATATTCGGACAAAAAGAAGCAATAGAAAGAGTAATTGGCAAAACCGGGCCGAGCATTATCTCAATAGTATTAAACTCACTATATAGATGTGAAGTAGTCTATACTTTTGAGCCAACAGATTTTTCCCCAGCTCCTAGTGTAGCCGTAGAGCTACTTAGATTAGAGAAATTTTCGACTTCTATCTGGAATCATAAAGACGACTATATCAAATTCATTAGCTATGCTTTCTCCCAACAAAAATCTAGTCTTTATAAAAATCTAGAAAAAATTTTCACCTATGAACAGTGGAAACGACTTGCCAAAACTCATCAATTCAACCCCAAAGCCACACCACCAGAATTATCTATTTCTCAATGGAAGGGAATATATCAATATTATCTTGCCAGTGTAGATGCCCAAAAGAAGAGGTTAGTAGGGTAGAGCTTTAGATTTTATATATACCAAGTAAACTTTTTTATAGAAATGGCTTGATACTTTAGTTATAATAAGGCTATAACTATATATTGTTATTATATTTATTTTAGTGTAATATAATCTTGCCCCACAACTTGATTCATGTATTTAGATAAATTTATCAAATTCCTGTACATAAATGACAAAAAACTAATATTGTTCTTTAAGTTGATATTAATAATATTCTGTATTTACACAATTATATTTTTTATTTTCAGATTAGGATAAATTCTAAGCATGGTGGCTAATATAATTACATTTTTTATATTGAGATTCTTGATCAATATTATTATCAGTGTGATTAAGATAAATAACGATTTGTGTACTGATACAATAAGGATTAATCTTTTGTTACAACACTCCCGCCAAAATTAAAAGGCGGGTTTTTCTTTTATTGTTAATTTACAATTAACGTTAATATTGCTATTTTTTCATTTTGTGATATAAATAATATGATCTACGCGCAACTTTTATGACATTAGATGGACTATTGTTCTGGATTTCTTACATAGCATTTTCAATATTTGCGATAGTCCGACATACTGCTATTTATATAGTTGTTGTGACTGTATCTTCTCTTATCTTATGGATACTGATCCGACACAGCAGCGCTACATCCTCTTCAAATACTCCCCACCGTCGTAGATAGAGTGGGGTTTTTTCTTTTATTAGCCAAAATTCTATTTTTATGCTAATATATACAGTATATTCAACTACAATATGCAATCATTTTGGCAACAATTACCAAAACCATTTTTTGTCTTAGCCCCAATGGAGGAAGTAACAGACACTGTATTTAGGCGTATAATAAGTTCCTGTGGGAGACCTGACGTAATGGTGACTGAATTTACTAGTGTAGAAGGATTAGCCTCTGAAATTGGACGCTCCAAAGTCATACATCGTCTACAATATACTCCTGAAGAACAGCCACTAGTAGCCCAAATTTGGGGTATTACACCAGAGCATTATTATCAGGCTGGAGTTTATGCAAGAGAGCAAGGTTTCGCTGGTCTAGACATCAATATGGGCTGCCCTGTCAAAAAAGTAATCAAACAAGGAGCCTGCTCAGCCCTAATCAAAAATCCAAAACTCGCCTCAGATATAATAAAAGCAGCACAAGAAGGGGTCCGAGATATCCCAGTCAGTGTCAAAACTAGAATCGGATTTAGTGAAATTCAAACCGAAGAATGGATTGGATTTTTGTTATCACATCAACTCTCCGCCCTCACTGTACATGGACGAACAGTCAAAGAACTGTCAGATTATCCTGCCCATTGGGATGAAATTGGCAAAGTAGTAGAACTCCGAAATCAAGCTAAAGTAGATACAATTATAATTGGTAATGGAGATATAACATCCTATCAACAGGGACTAGCAATGTCAGAGCAATACAAAGTCGACGGAATAATGATTGGAAGGGGAGTATTCCATAACCCATGGATATTCAATCCTGCCATAGACCACAATACACTCAGTACAGAGATAAAGGTGCAAAAACTCATCGAACATATACAACTTTTTGACCAAACTTGGGGACAAGAGAAAAACTTTGCCGTAATGAAAAAATGCTTCAAAATGTATCTCAATAATTTTCCAGGAGCCAGTGAAATTAGGTCCCAACTTATGTCTTGCAATAACCCAGAAGAGTGTATTGAAGTTTTGAATAATATTTAAAATTTTACAAAATAGGCATTGCTATATCAGGTAAAATAAAAAATACCCCACAGATGACAATCGTATCCGTGGGGAGGTAATATATAATTAGGCTTGTCTAATTTCTCAAACTCTGTCCTCGCAACTCAATGGGAGAGTCATCTGATGAGATACCATCAATTTGATTCTCAATTTTCCAAACTTCTCTTTCCAAGTTAAATCTTTGACTTGGGGTAAGATGCTCTGTAGCAAGGCGCATTTTGATATGCAGCCTTTTTCTCTCCAGACTTTGGAGAGTTGCAGAAGATGACATGAGATGCTGTATGCAAACCTAATATAAAATATAACTTTATAATTAAAATGTCAATACGAATTAAGCTAACCAGAAACTATATAAAATAGACAAAACATAGATTTTATGGTATATAAAATGTGCAAACTTCCACCCGCCTTGAGCGGGAACATAGACTATGATTCCTTTTTCCATTTTTTTCACACCCCAAAGGGAATTGAAATTCGTAGAGTGGGAGCATTGCTATATTGCAATTCGTAAAATAATACAAGCAGAAGCACTCAGTGCGAATACCGAAGACCTACAAGAACTTCTAGATTTGTTAGTTTTGATAGAGTCCGCCTTAGATATACGAAGCATTTCAGATCTAGAACAATATCAGTATAGATATGATTATCAAACAATCAGACTCTCAGACCACATGTGGAACATAATCAGAAGTATAAGGCCAATTAGTGAAGAGGAACTTGAGGAAGAAGACATCGACGGAGAATAATAGCTAAGCCACCCAACAAGGTGGCTTTTTTCATTAGCAAAAAAACAGGCTCAAGCTTTAAACTTGAGCCAACTCATCTAAAATTGATGCTTTATGTTATATAATGATATTCCGTAACTTCTCCGGCTCTATTTCTTTTGATAGGAAATCTTAAAGTTCCTTCAATATCCTCGGTAAGAGTATCATCATCTCTACAGTCTGCTAAAAGAATATTTTGTATATAAGCTAAATACTCTTTTGCTTCAGGGTGACTACCTATACCTACAATATGAAGTAGCTGTGCTTTAGTTAATAGTATTGTTTTTTGTGCAAAAGTAGACACTAAATCATGAAGTAACAATACAGCAGCCGTGTGTTTACGAGCAAGTTCCTGGTTCATGGATTGGTTTAGAGGAAACCTCCACAATTATATATAATCTCACTAATGATGTCAAATAACTATAACATAATCAATTGCATGGCTAAATAGGCCATGTTGGATGTATAATGATTAACATCTAGGTGTGAATATATTTTTATTAATTTTTTGATCGACTCAGGTCGGAATGGGAGGTAGCTATTAGAGCAAGGGGAGTATAAAATTAAAGACTACATTTTTAATTTTATAAAAATTTAATTATTTTGTGAAAATATATTGACAAATATCCAAAAATAGATTATAGTTTTCTTGGTTTTTTCCAAACAGGGGCCATGTCTCAAACTTTTGCCTCAAAAACATCAACCTTGTACACTTTCTCAGTATTTCAGCAAAATATGCTGAGACTGATCACAGAAATTAGGGACTCTTGCCCTAGTAACCTTCGGGTTTCTATCAAAAATCCCACTCTCAAGTTCCCACAATTCTCGGAACTCCGAGAATCGATGCTTCAGCTCCATGAAGAACTGGGGGACCCTAAAACTACCAGATACAATCTGGATAGCAGGATCGCGCAGATTTGGGAAAATCTTACTCCATACAGGAATACCCTGGACCGATTGGAGAGATTCCTCAACGATTTGCCCGACAGAAACTTGAAGCCTATCATAGCTCGCACCTGGGAAAGTCTTACTATCCACAAGAGCACTATTAGCGAGTTGGAAGATTTTCTCAACGATTTATATAACAATCTAGAGAAAAAACAACAGCATAATCGTCCATAGCGGACACAAATACTCAAGCCATCGCAACAGGTGGCTTTTTTCTTTATTTTCAATTCCATGAAGGTGGTAGGCTTTGTCTGTCGGGGGAGGATGTACTTTGCAACTTGAGCTTTTGTCCTCATTTGGAGGAGGTGACTGAAAGGCGGAGGAGGACTGAGCTTTGTAACTTGTTTTTCTGTCCTCCCTTGGGGGAGGTGGCCTTTAGGCCGGATGAGGGACTGAACTTATGTATTTCTATCTCCCTTTGCCTGCCTGCGGTAGGCAGGGAGGGAGTACCCGTAGGGGGAGGGTGGATTGAGCTTTGGAGCTGGACTTCTTTCCTACCTCGGAGGTGGACATCGCTACCGAGTGTAGACTAAGTGAAAAATAAGGCGTTATTTTTACTTACTTTACCTCTCAAATATGGTATAATACAAACACGAAGATTAATCAAAATACAATAAACCTTATAAATAATTATATGCCTAACACTCACAACAAAATGGCCTTATTCGAGAAGAAACAGATTCGTAAAATTTGGTATCAGGATGAATGGTATTTTTCAGTAGTAGATATAGTGGGAGCTTTGACAGAATCAACAGATCCAAAGGACTATTGGTACAGAGTTAAAAAAAGAGCTACCGATGAAGAAGGAATTCAACTATCGACAATTTGTCGACATTTGAAATTAGTCGCTCCAGATGGGAAAATGAGAGAAACCGACTGTGCTAATACAGAAGGCATACTCAGAATTATCCAATCTATACCATCCCCAAAAGCAGAACCATTTAAAAGATGGTTAGCCAAAGTAGGGTATGAAAGAATAGAAGAAATAGAAAATCCAGAACTTGCTCAAGAAAGGATGAAAAAACTATATGAAGCAAAAGGATATCCCCAAGATTGGATAGATAAAAGACTTCGTGGAATTGCCATTCGCCAAAACCTCACCGACGAATGGCAAGCAAGAGGTATCACAGGACAAAAAGATTATGCAATACTTACAGCCGAAATTAGTAAAGCAACCTTTGGTATAACACC
Organism: Candidatus Parcubacteria bacterium; assembly: GCA_041177485.1. GTDB lineage: Bacteria > Patescibacteriota > Minisyncoccia > SW-4-49-11 > SW-4-49-11 > CALRBF01. Next base: position 11,828 of record JBEDBC010000013.1, read on the forward strand.
CAGTGAGTATAAGAAACTCAAAAATATACCAGCAAAATCCAAAGCCAATCTCAGAGATAATATGACAGATTTGGAGCTTATCTTTACTATGCTTGGAGAGAGAGTCACTACAGAAATCTCTAAAACAGAAAAACCAAAAGGAATGACAGAAAATAAAAAAGTAGCCAATAGAGGAGGAACAGTAGCCGGTAATGCTAGAAAAGAAACAGAAAAAGAATTAGGTAAAAGTGTTATTAGTACAGATAATTACTTAGAAAATAATAATAAAAAATCTCTAACCAATAAAAATAACTAAATTTTAAATTTCTCTCTTTTTGTAATCCGCCTTGGGAGGTGAGACGGGGTGGAGTATTTCTGTCCTCCTTTGGAGGAGGTGCCCTGAAAGGGCGGAGGAGGACAAGATTCATAACTCATAATTTACAATTCACCACTCTTTACTACTATGCTATAATACAAATATATAAATAAATATAAACTTATCCACTATGGAAAATAATAATTCACTTGCTATTTTTGAGACATATAAAATTCGTCGACATTTTAATCAAGATACAGAGACCTGGTACTTTTCTATAATAGATATAATCGCAGTATTAACAGAACAACAAAATTTCAAAAAAGCTCAAAGTTATTGGACTACATTCAAAAATAGATTAAAAAAAGAGGGAAGTGAGATTGTCACAAAATGTGACAAACTGAAACTAGAATCAGCAGATGGAAAATTTTATAAAACAGATGTAGAGACAATCTTGCGACTGATTCAATCAATTCCAAGTAAAAAAGCCGAGCCAATAAAACTGTGGTTAGCAAAAGTTGGATATGAGCGAATGGAAGAAATGACCGATCCAGAAAAAGCCCTCAATAGGTCTAGAGAATATTGGCAAAAGCAAGGAAGAAGCCAAAAATGGATACAACAGAGAATGACAGGTCAAGAAACAAGAAATAAATTAACCGAGACTACTGGGCTCAAAATGGTGTATCAAAGGGAACAGAATTTGCAATACTCACCAATATTATACATCAAGAATGGAGTGATATCTCTATAACTCAACATAAAAAGTTAAAAAACTTAAAGACACAAAATCTAAGAGACCATATGAGTGAAGAAGAGCTAATATTTACAGCATTAGCAGAACTATCCACAAGAAAAATTGCCGAGACAGAACAAACAAAAGGATTGGAAGAAAATAAAATCCCAGCAATAAAAGGAGGTAAAATTGCTAAAGATGCAAGAAAAGCATTAGAAGTAAAAACAGGAAAATCAGTAATAACAGGAGAAAATTATTTGGTAGATAATAAAACATCTCTAATTTGTAAAAAGAAATAAACTTTAAATTTCTCTCTTTTTGTAATCCGCCTTGGGAGGAGAGGGGTGGACAGCTTTGCTTAACTAAAATCATTTGTGAGTATTCCAGAATAATGAACATATAGATTTAACTAAAATCAACCCATAAAAACAGATATTATAGATAAATCCTACAATTTTATACCATTGAGCAGGTTCATAAATATAAGTTGCAGTATTCACAGGATTATACATAAGATTAATTAAAGTAAATATCATAAATATACTAAATATAATATAGTTAATTTTGAATAATTTTACTTTTTCACCCTTGATTCTCAAAGTTAAATCTAATACGAAAGATATAATCAATGTTAACCAAAATAAACCAATAGCTAGATAGGCAATTCCCATATCTACTTTATAGCTTAATATAGATGAGTTCAACATTAACTCTATACTTATTAAAGTTAATATAGTAAGTGTAAAATTGATTATTTTGTATATAGTAGTCATAAATATTTAATTATAAAGCTTTATAGATGTTTCCAGGATATGTACAGTTTGGTCCTAATATGCCACGACTCCAAGCATTAAAGTCAGGGTCATTGTAATCGTCTCCACGATCAGTTCCTTTGTTATAATAATTATATAAATCTACAGAATAAGTAGCACAATTAGAGTTACATAAATTATATGCTTTATCTTTGTATCCATATAGATCATAGCCTCTCATATATTTAATCTCTTCAAATCTTTGCTTTGGTATCCCTGATGTAGTTCTTCTATACCCTCCAAATTCACCACCTAAATTACTAAGATTCATATTTCCATTAAACCAATCATTATGGTGGTCAATATTTAAATACGAAAAATTACCAATATAATTTATTTTTGGATGTATATTATTAGTTCGACCCAAGTCATTACTATTGTTGCTGTCCCTGGTATTCCAAAAACTCAATGTGTTTGTATTTCTCCAATAATTATTTGACTTTTCTAATTTTGGTAAAGATACAAATGCATGTCCATTAAGATTAGTCTGAGTATATTCTGCGGTTGATGCATGTAATCGTATATAATAATCAAACTTTCCAAAATCCTCTTCACCTATTTGGAATTTTTGATTTTGGCCACCATGACAATTCCATAGATGCAACGTGCTACCTTGATTTAAACCAGCACTAGCATCCAGACAAAAGTTTTGATTATGAAAGGGTTTTATCTCTCCATTAGGGAAAGCTATCCATTTTTGATTTTGGCCACCATGACAATTCCATAGATGAACTCTATCCCCATTATCATATCTCCCATTAGCTAAATCTACATCCATACAAAAAGATTCATTATTTGCATACTTTATTTCTCCACTACTATCTATAAATTTGAATTTTTGAGCATTTCCACCATTAGCTCCCCAAAGATGAAAAGTATTACCATTATACACCCCGTTCCCCTTTAAGTCTATTCTCAAACTTATATTTGATCTAGTATAAATTATTAAACTAGATATGAAGTTATTAAGATAACTAGCCTGAACTTGTGGTAAAAATATATTTGATATTTTCTTTTTTAAGTCTTCTCTTTTCCATATTTTTTCCAAGCCTAATTCTTTAATAATCCTCCTCTCCTCCAAAATCTCAGCATTGAGCTTGTCAATATTCTCCTTGCTAGGATAGAGAATATCCATAATTTCCTTATTATTACTACTAATCGCAGTCTGAGTTTTAGCCTTTAATTTCTCCACCTGAGTTTTTTTCGACTTAGCTTTCCTTTCCCAATTAGCCTTATTCTTTTGGATTAACTGCTCTTGCGATACAATCTCCGCATCAAGTTTAGCAAGATTAGAATCTATATCTTTAGATTTTTTATCTCGCAACTCCTGCCTTTTGGCTCTCTTATTCTCTAGATTTTCATCTTTGCCTCTATAATAATTCAGCTCTGAGATTTTGGTATCATCAGACTTACTACTATAACTAATACTTTTAACCTTAGAACCAGCCTTGAGTTTACTAATAGGAATTATCTCCTCACTTACAATAGCCGACGGCTCTTCAGTAGTATTATCCTTTAGATTAACAAGAGAATTAATTTCATCCAACTCCTCCATAGTAATCCCATCTCCAGAGAAAATAATCTCATTATATACTTGATAATATTTAGGATTTTGGCTTGGGTCAATATATTCATTTAATCCATTCGCAGTAGGTGAGTTAGCAAAAGCTGTATCACTATAAACAAAAAATGTGGCTACCAAAGTCACAACAAAACCCATAAACTGAGCACAATACTTTATATTTGTATACATATTTTTAAATAAATACTATATACCCATACTATAACTATTGATAAAAACTGTCAAATGTGGACAAGTGAGTGTAATATTACCCTCCAATCTTTTCGTAGAGTCTACGACCTCTCAGTCTCCTGTATTTGGTGTTTTGCAACTTGAGCTTCTATATTTTGTCCCCCTTCGGAGGGGGTGCCTGCAAGGTGGGGGTGGATGTGTTCGGCTCCCAATTCAACCTCAAATATGCTATAATACTAAAAATAATAAATTTTATGAAAAGAAATCTTGCATTTATTGATGGGCAAAATTTGCATATGGGTACAGCCAAATTGTCAGGGCAATCTTGGAGAGTAGATAGTGTCAAACTAAGAGAATATTTACGCAATAAATATAAAGTAGATATAGCTTATTATTTCTTGGGGTGTCTAGATGAGAACTTTCGTAAAATGTATACAGAATTACAAGAAGCTGGTTTTGTCCTAATGTTCAGAGAACATAACTCAGCAATGATTGGTAAAAAGAAAGGTAATGTAGATGCAGATATAATATTTGAGATAATGCAGAAGTTATATAAAAAAGAAAAATTTGAGAAAGTAGTATTAGTATCTGGAGATGGAGACTATAAGAAGTTAGTAGACTTCTTAATCGAAGAAAATAAATTTCATAAAATCCTGTTCCCGAACAGAAAATTTAGATCATCCCTGTACAAAGAATTGGGGAATGAATATCTAGTATATTTAGACGATACGGGAGTAAAGAAAAAAATTGAGAGAACAAAAAAAGAGAGGAGTACCTTAGGTAATTAGCCGTTTGGACCTCCTCTCGTCTTTATGTAATAATACTATAATAAAATCTATAATAAGTCAATAGCTTGTGCAAGATGTTTTGATTAAAATCTTATTTTCTTTCCCTCATCTTCTTCGTAGGGACGACCTCCCAGTCGCCTGTATTGGTTTTTCTGTCCTCCTTCGGAGGAGGTGCCCGCAGGGCGGAGGTGGATAGAACTTTGCAACTTGAACTTCTGTCCCTCTCTTGAGGGGGTGCCGTCTTTTAGACGTTGGGGTGGAAGTTTTTTGCAACTTGTAATTCTGTCCTCCTTCGGAGGAGGTGGCACGAAGTGCCGGAGGAGGACTGTGTTTTGTAGACTGAGCGAATTCCCCTCTTGAGGGGTGGACAGCTTTACTGGACGGGGTGGAGTATCTTGCCCTTTGAGCTTCTGTCTCCCTTCGGAGGGAGTACCCGCAGGGGGAGGGTGGACATATCGCCTCTCATACTAAAAATTGACGACTACTATTGACAAAATGTGTTTTATGTGCTAATGTCTATTTGAAAAACAAATTCATTTTTCAATGAAAAAACCTGAAGTTATCAAACAAAATTCTCTTTGGAAGCCTGACTCTCGTATTCTCTTCTTACTTTTCGGAGTAATAGTTGGTTCTACACCAAGTATTTACTTCCTTCCACGGCTTCACAGAGCCGAAGCATCTGCTGCTCGACTCGAGCAGATCAGGGCATCTATCAGGGAAGCGAACAACCCTCGTCCCATTAATTGTGAGTCTTACATCTCACAACCATGGGCAGGACATGTCCTACTCAAGGACTGGCCGGAGGGCGAGCTTAAACCCGAGGTCTGCCACCTCAGACC
>JBEDBC010000014.1:0-6446 GCA_041177485.1 Candidatus Parcubacteria bacterium
TAAAACCTCTCTGCCAATATAATCTTTTTTTAATATTCCAAAGCTTTTTAGTGCTAGCTCCATGACAATGATACATTCTAGCCTCAGCTAAATAATAAGTTTTATAATTTCTTGATTGTAAATTTTTGGATAAATCTACATCATTGAAGAATAGCCAATAGTCAGGATTAGCATCAAACCCTCCTAATTCCCGAATAATATTACTTCTAATCATAATAGCCGAAGCCATAGGCTGCTCGCATTCTTGGCTTTGAGTATAATCAAAATCATCATCCCATTTAAACTTTAGTATAGATTTCATCATATGCATTAAAGTGGGTAGCTGGCGACAACTTTTTTGAATTCTACCATCTGGATATTGTAATTGTGGAGCTATCATTACATATTCGTTATTTTTATCTAGATATTGAACTAAATTCTGAATACTATCAGGGCTTACCACTATATCTTGATTTAACCATAAGGTATATTCTCCTTGAATATACTCTAAAGCTATATTATTACCGGCAGCATAACCTAAATTACTTTTATTTCGAATAATAGTGAGCAAAACTTTATTTTTTTCTAATTGAGATTCGAGATTTGAGATATATTCTGGAGTCCCATCAGTAGAGCCATTGTCGACTATAATTAGTTGATGATAACTAGGATATGTATCGAAAATAGATTCCACACAATTTTGTAAATCTTGACAATTATTCCAAGCTAAAATTACAATAGATAATTTTGGTTGACTCATAGTGGGGATTTAATATAAGTCTTCCAAATTTGAAACAACTCTCCAGTGGCAATAACATCTCTCATACAATATTCAGCTATTTGCTGATATTTTCCCTGCTCAAATAAAGCAGGTACATCTAAACCTGTAACCCCTTCACTTTTGGGACTAATAATCCCAAATCTTTTACAAAAATAATCTAGATTAAACTTTTTAGTTGTATTATAAAAAGTTAGTTGGTCAAAAAGGTCTACATGTTCTTTATCTGAATAGCGATAAGGAATTAGATTTTTAGTTGGCTTAATCTTATGAAAAGCCGACCTCATTAAAATATATGGACAGTCAAAAGCTCGCCCATTAAAAGTGACAAAAGTACTATATTTACGAATTGTAGCCCAGAATTTTTCTAATATTTCAGCTTCTGTGCCAACTAAATAATGTACCCCTTCTTTTTCATATCTATCTTCCAAACTACCATCTGGAGCTTGTAAATATACACTTCTGATATCTTTTTCTGGGTCATAAAGACCAATAGCTACAATTTCTCCAGTTAGAGGGTATAGACCCAGAGTTGTTTTAATCAATTCTTGTTGTTCTTCTGTGTCAGCGTATTTTAATAAATAAGTCTGCGTCTCTTTATCTAAACTATCCCAACTATCTCCAATAGTTTCTATATCAAATATTAAATATGACATATATGTGTATATTATTTGTATTCTTGTATTATACTGTATTTTTGAATAAATTCATATATCATTTTAAAGACTTCTAATTTATAATAATCTAAATTGGCCAGATGATATGAATCTTCTACCCACACAATATGAATATCTTCTGATTTTGTTTTTAATCGTCTTTGAAATATCTCTACGTTATACTTGGGAACAATATGATCTGTAGTTGATTGGATTAAAAGTATTGGTGAATTAACCTTGTTAACATAATGTAGCCTGATTTTACGGGTTAAAAAACATACTTGTGCAACCGAGCTTATAGGAAAATATCTATAAGCTCCCTTACGAGAAATGGATATATCTTGTATTCTTTTATTTGCAAAGGGCTGTCTTCTGTATATCAAATATGGGATATATTGTAAAACATATGATAAATATTTTATTATAAATGGGACTTTAACTTTCAGTGGAGTTCCAATAGTAATAATTCCATCTACTTTATGCTTTGATGCCAAATATAAAGCTAACTGTCCTCCCATTGATAACCCCCCTACAAAAATATAATCCCACTTATCTGAAATTTCTTGGTAAGATTCTTCAGCTTGTTTCAACCAGTCTTTATAGGTAACTCTATGTAAATCAGATGGTTTGGTATTATGCCCTTTCAAATTGATACTATGATATTCTATATTATTCTGTCTCAAATATTCTATCATCTCCTGTAAATCATCTGTAGAAGAAGCCCAAGCATGAAACCATAACACACCAATTCTCATACTAGTCTAACCTCTAAAATTTCTAATATAATGCATCATTTCAAGATAAAAATGGAGATTATGACGACTTAGATATTCTAGTGCATATTGTTCTTTGACATTGTATAAATGTCTAATATAGGATCTACTATAATCTTGAGAACCAGGCCAATCTGTATAAGAATCAATTGGATTTTTGTCTTCTCTATAAATTAAATTTTGAATTTTTAATATATCGAAGAATTTATTTACTGGTAATTCTGCCTCTTGTTGAGTATTTTGTAAATCTCTTAGATACTGATGCACGTCTTTCTCTTTATTAGCTGATTTCCAAACATAAACTGTACCATGACGAGCTTCTCGAGTTGGAATAACACAATCAAACATATCCAGACCTAATGAGGCAGCATAAGCTATTTCCTCTGGCTTTCCTAAGCCCATTAAATATCTTGGTTTATCTTCTGGCAGAAGTGGAGTGATCCATTGTATAACTTTCAATACATCTTGTCTAGACTCACCCACCGACACCCCACCAATAGCATATCCATCAAAACCTATTGCTTGTAATTGACTTAAACTTAATTTTCTCAAGTCCTCATATATACCACCCTGTACTATACCAAACAATAATGGTCTAGAGTTATCTGGTCTAGGATCAGTTTTTAATAAGCGTTCTAATTCAGCTTTGGAGCGAGCAGCCCAACGAGTTGTCAATTCTAAAGATTTTAAAATATAATCTCTTCCAGAGCCACCAGGTGGACATTCATCCAAAACCATAATAATATCACTACCTAAATAATATTGGGTACGAATAGACTCCTCAGGGCTAAGTAAATGTTCACTCCCATCAATATGAGACTTAAAATAAACTCCCTCCTCAGTAATTTTATTAATTTTGGATAAGCTAAAGACCTGAAATCCTCCACTATCTGTCAATATAGCTTTTGGCCAATTTGTAAACTTATGTAGACCACCGAATTTATGAACTAATTCATATCCTGGTTTTAGATATAAATGATAGGTGTTCATTAGGATAATATCTGTTTTAAAGTCTTGATTTATCTCTTGATTACCAATTCCTCTAATACTACCCTTGGTCGCAACAGGCATAAAGAAAGGAGTTGATAAATTAGAATGAGTAGTATTTAAAACACCGTGCCTTAATTTATCAATCCTTTCTTTTAGTTCAAACATAATTCAAATTATTCAACGACTTCTATTTGTCCTTTAATATCACTAACTTGCATACCTCCAACAATGATATCAAAGTTTCCAGACAAATCTAATCCAGTAAATGTGTCTTTTCCTGTATAATTTACACGGCTCAATAATCTTGGCTCTTGACCTAATTGATTTGGAGTAGGAGTAATAGCAATTTGGAATATAGCTCTATAAATTGGTCTTAATAAACCAGTGTTTGCAGGAACATCCCCAACCTCCCAGATAACCTCCTTAGTTCTCTCGTTATAGTCTAACTTACCGTTAGTAACCGATGTCTGCCCAGTCCAAGAAACATTAGCTGGTAGGGTAGCACGATAGGTTACACCCGAAACATTATTGCTCAAATTTTGAGCTTCCCAATTAACTGTAAAGGTTGTTGACTGAGCTAATTTAAGAGGAATAGGCCCAGTATTAATAATTGTACTATTAGGATTTTTATAATAAATGGAAATTTTTGGTATTAATTTAGTTGCTAATTTTACTTCACTAGAGTTACCCTGTACAATCTTGTTGACACCCAGAGCAGTTGGGACCTCAAGACTCTCAAATGTGGCGTTGGTTTTGATAACATAGTTGATATCTTGGAAATCATCAATTGGTATGGTACGTTTTACAGGTACGGTAAAGCTTATTGTTCCCTCCTCATTCGGTGCGAACGATTTAAGTTGAGGTAAGGTATTAGCTCTCCAAATCAAAGTATTTGTACCAGCATCGAAATCAGCTCCTTGAGATCGAAGCTTAGTCAAATCAAGTAGGTTACTATCTAATTGTACCCTTAAAGATCCCTGTCCTATCCTAACTTGTGTATTATTTTTGAAAGTAATTGTATACTCTAATTCTTCACCGGATGAGATAATACCAGAGCTTGGGGATACTTTTTGCACGATACCCACATATGGTGAGGATAGTTTTGTAGAGTTTTGACTATTAGCGTATAAAGTGAATACACCTTGCCTAGTTTCTCCCACTTGAGCTTTCAATATTTTTATATCCTGCTCATTACCCCCTAATGTACCTTTAATATTCACACTAAAAGCACCTTTAGCTCTCAAATTACTAATTATAAAAGTATCTTTTTCATTACCAGTAGCTGGTAGATTGGATGAAGAAAATGAGAAAGTATCAGGATACTCTAATTTTAGTTCCAAGTTATTTAATTCACTATCCCCTTTATTGTTTACAGTAACAGTATAATTCACCTCGTTACCACTAACACTTTCAAGAGGGGTTTGGATATCTATAATTACTGGAGTTTCTGCCACGGTAACTGCAAATTCATTTTTTGTATCAAAACTAGAACTTAAAATAGTTGGTCTATAATTAAGGGTTGATTTAATTGTATGTATACTACCTTGCTCACCTATAAGACGTCCTTTAATAACAATTTCACCTTTTGATCTTGGAGCCAACTCTGGTAGCTCATATTCTCGAACAGAGCTTTTAGTTTGTCCTAAAATGTCCAAAGAGGAATCTATAAGAGCATCTGGTACTTCTACAGTTATTTTGGGATTACTTAAAGCAACTAAATTATCATTCGTATAGACTAAGGTAAAATTAACCTCATCCCCAGCTCTCACCTGATTTTGCCCTTTAACCTCTAGTTTAACTCTTTTATCAGAAAATCTTTGTTGATTTAACTGATAGAAGAACCCTGTACTAATAAGACCTACTAGAATGGCTAAAGATATAAGACTGAATAAAAATATTTTACCTTTATTTTTCTGTAAAAAAGTTTTATCCGCTTCTTGAAAGTTCTTGAAAGCTACTGGATCTGGACTATCATGTTTAGCATAAACACTATATGGGGTATTTTGAACTCTCTCTTTATCGAGTACTTCCTGCTCGTCTTTTTGGTATATTTGTTTTTCTATATCTTTTAATGCCATATATTTATTTATCAGTTTATATGTTTATATTATACCACACTTATGGAATAAGATTCAAGGAATTACTTTTCAGTCCATACCACTGAAGATGATGCTGAATTATTACCCAAGGAAATGTATCCACTGACACCCATTCACCTTTTTGCCATTTTCGTAGAGTATGAATTAAATTTTTATTAACTGGAATAAAATCTTCAAAATCAGAACTAGCCTCTAGAACCACCAAACCACCAGCTCTAATACTGATTCCAAATGATTTGGATTTGGTAGACCCAGTAAGCACGCAATGAGATAAATTAATACCATACCCTAATGTATAAAGCATCCTCATTAATAGCCACCCTACTAATAACTGATATTGATCGGAGTGCTTACCAACCAAGGATATATACTGCTCAACACACTCAAACACCATAACATCTTTATGATTTTCATCAGTTAATTGATCCAAAAGCTCAAAACAAAGCCCTATAAGAGCTGTACTTATTAAGCTCTCATATAAGTAGGTATGTGAATCAATATCTTTAATGGCAATTAATCTTGAAGTATTTCTTCCAACTATAAACTCTATTTCAGATTTACCCCAATCATATAATCTGTATTGTAATTTAGAAGTGGTTTTTTTTATACCCTTTAATAGTAAAGTTTGTTTCCCATAGTCTTTGGTATAAAACACACCTAATCTATCATTGCCGGGTAAATCAATCTGCTTGATTAGATAAGCTAAACTACTGTGAATAGCTGCCATGAACTACATCTCAATTATGACAGGAATTATCATTGGCCTTCTATGAGTAATCTTGAATAAAAACAAACCTAAGTCTTCACGTAGAGATTGTTGAATATACTCAATACTTTGATCTTCTCCATGCGATAATTTTTTCTCTACCTGTTCAGTTACTCTGTCTTTGATTGATTCAAACAATTTAACCGAAGTCTGAGCATGTACAAATCCTTTAGAAATAATTTCTGGTTCTCTAACTACCTTACCTTGTTTTAGGTTTAATAATATGACTACAGTCAATATTCCATCTTGGGCTAAAGATTGACGGTCTCGAATAACGAGTTCTTTTAAGTCTCCTACTCCTAACCCATCTACCATCATAGTACTAGCATTGACTTTTTCAGTAGTCACTCTAGCTTCGCCCTTATAGACTTGTATTACTCTACCATTATCTGTAAGTAAAATATT
>JBEDBC010000015.1:0-4008 GCA_041177485.1 Candidatus Parcubacteria bacterium
CCTCCCTTTAATTCATTACCAAAGATATAATGTTGTGGTTTCTTTGGATCAATCTCAACTGTTTCAGGATCAAAAGCCTCAACACGTAGGTAAACATCTCCATACTGACCTTTTCCTCCAGATTGCTTGATATATTTACCTTGGGCTTCAGCAGTTCCTTGAATAGTTTCTTTATAAGCTACCTGTGGTTGTCCTACATTAACCTCTACTCCGAATTCTCGCTTCATTCTGTCTACGATAATATCTAGATGTAGCTCTCCCATACCTGCAATCAAAGTGTCTCCTGTTACCTCGTCAGTACTTACTTTAAGAGTAGGATCCTCATCAGACAATTTGTGCAGAGCAAGACTCATCTTCTCTTGGTCAACCTTGGTCTTTGGCTCTAACTTGATTTGAATAACTGGCTCTGGGATTACAATTTTCTCAAGTATAATTGGGTTTTTCTCATCACAAAGAGTATCTCCAGTAGTAGTATTCTTAAGTCCTACAATAGCTCCGATTTCTCCAGCAGATAGCTCATCTACTTCAGTTCTAGAATTAGCATGCATCAGCACCAAACGAGAAATTCTCTCTTTCTCACCTTTAGTAGAGTTATAGACATAGCTTCCACTCTTCAAAACTCCAGAATAAACTCTAAAGAATACTAATTGACCAATATAAGGGTCGGTAGCAATTTTGAAAGCAAGTCCAGCAAATGGCTCTTCTTTGTCAGCCTTTCTAACCAATTCCTTCTCTTCATCGTGTACATCCGTTCCTTTAGCAGCATCGATATCCAGAGGAGATGGCAAATACTCAATTACAGCATCGAGTAACTTTCTTACAATAGCAGTTCTAGAGTCACCTCCCATAACTGGGAAAATCTTAGATTCCAGTGTACCCTTACGGATAGCATATTTTAGCTCTTCGGTAGATAATTCTCCATCATTTAGGAATAATTCAATCAATCTATCATCTACTTCAGAAACTTTTTCCATCAAAACTTGTCGATACTCTTCAACCTTCTCTACCATATCTGCAGGGACTTCAGACTCCACAATTTCAGTCATACCAGCATCATCAGCATAGACATATGCTTTATTCTCTACCAAATCCACTAGACCACGAACTCCTTGCTCAAATCCAATAGGAAGAGCAATTACAACTGCGTCTTTAGATAATCTTTCCTGAATGGAATCAAAAGATTTATAGAAATCTCCTCCAGTCTGATTGATTTTATTTACAAAACAAATTCTAGGCACATTATATCTATCAGCCTGTCGCCATACAGTCTCAGACTGTGGTTCTACACCAGATTTACCATCAAATACAGTCACGGCACCGTCCAAAACTCTCAGAGACCTCTCTACTTCCATAGTAAAGTCTACATGCCCTGGAGTATCAATTATATTGATTCTATGATCTTTCCAAAAACAAGTAGTAGCAGCGGAGGTAATTGTAATTCCTCTCTCTCGTTCTTGTGCCATCCAATCCATCTCAGCAGCACCGTCATGAACTTCTCCGATTTTGTGCTTAAGACCAGTGAAATACAAAATACGCTCAGTAGTAGTGGTTTTACCAGCATCAATATGGGCAATAATACCAATATTACGAACATCCTTTAGAGGAATATCTTGATTATTTTTGGACATAGTATTTGATTCTTAATTACTAATGTATAAAATTGTGATTTATTTATTTTGCTACAAATAAAATAAATTTTGTAGTTTTATCTCAAGTGAGCAAAAGCACGGTTAGCTTCAGCCATTCTCTGGGTATCATCTTTCTTCTTGATAACAGTTCCAGTCTTATTGAAAGCATCCATCAACTCTTCAGCTAATTTCTTATCTGTAGACTTACCTTTTTTCTTACGAACAGCATCCAAAAGCCATCTAAAAGCAAGAGAAGTTTTACGAGCTGGGCGAACTTCTACCGGAACTTGATAATTAGCTCCTCCTACTCTTCTAGATCTTACCTCTACTGCTGGAGAAACATTCTTAATAGCAGTATTGAATACATTAAGAGGATCTTGAGAATATTCTTTTTCAATAATATCCATAGCTCCATAAAATACATTACGAGCTACTGATTTTTTACCATCTAACATTATGTAGTTGATAAATTGAGAAACCAAAAGATTCTTGTATCTTGGATCAAGTTCAATTTCTCTGGTGTAATTGCGCTTTCTTCTAGGCATAATATTTAAAATATCTTAATAAAAATCTATTGTTTAGGTTTTTTGACCCCATACTTACTTCGCTCTTGAGATCTTCCATCAACACCAGCAGTATCTAGAACTCCTCTAACAATATGATATCTAACTCCTGGTAAATCTTTTACCCTTCCACCTCTTAGCATTACTACAGAGTGCTCTTGTAAATTATGTCCCATTCCTGGAATATAAGCAGTTACTTCTTGTCCATTAGATAATCTAACCCTTGCGATTTTACGAAGAGCTGAGTTAGGTTTTTTAGGAGTAGTAGTAGTAACCTTGACACAAACACCTCTTTTGAAAGGAGAATTACTAGATAAAGGTTTATTTTTAAGTACATTAAAAGTCTTACCTAGAGCTGGGGACTTGGTTTTTTTGATAGCAGTCTTGCGACCTTTTCGTACTAATTGTTGTATAGTAGGCATAAAATAATAATTATAATTAGCGGGGCGAGTATTCCTTACACCTTGGAGTACTCAAAAGCACACCTCTTTTGGGAACTTATGTTATTCTATTATACATATTGTAATTTGTCAATATGAGGTCGGATGGAGTAGATTGAGCTAAATTCCCCTCTTGAGGGGTGGCAGGCTTCGCCTGACGGGGTGGAGTATTTTGTAACTTGAGCTTCTGTCCTCCCTTGGGGGAGGTGTCACCGTAGGTGACGGAGGAGGACTGAGTTATATCTAACCTACAAAACCCTAAATTTGACATAGTCTGGAATTTGGAATATGATCAGAATTAGAGTTAGGAATTTAATTCTATGAGACTTAAAAAAAAGATCTACAGAATAAAAAAATTCTTTATAAGAATAATGAACTCTGAAATAACTCAAGCAGTACCAATAATATTACTCATATTGATGGCGCATTTAGCTATACTAATCTGGGTAACAGCCTCTCAAGTATCTTTCTTATTTAACAAAAAACACACAGCTTAGCCACAATATGGCAATTACTATCCCCTCTTTTCAAACAAACGAGGGGACTTTTAATTTAAATTGACATTTTTTTGTATTTATGTTAATTATAGCAATGTCCCATCGCTCTTTTACAAGATGGCAAGTTTTGAACCATTCCTACTTCCTCCAATTTGGGTAGTACCAGATAATGAGATCCATGTAATTTCTTGGTTTGGTAATAGACCTACACATGGAGACTCAGGAACTCTTTCCAAAATTGCAGCGCCTGGGCTACATATAATTGCACCAGGAGCAAAATTGGTAGGAGCATACGGGACAAACCAATTTCCCGTGTACCTATTCCGGCATGATACCCCCACACCTGGAGATTATGCAGAGCTGGAGCTTACAGATATGACCTTAACTGCAAAAGCTAGTGTCATAGCCCAGATTAAGGGGGATACTCTCAGGGAAAAATCTAAGAGTGTATATAAAGCACATTATAATGCCGAGGGACAAGACGTACTACAGGCAACTGAGAGAATTTTGAATCCATATATTAGGTTAGTACTACAGCAATATTCATTTGAAGACTATTCCAAACAATTGAATGGGGGTAAGAATTTAGAAGATATTCAGATTTCAAAAATAACTCCTGCACAACTATTAAAATCTCTTGGTTTAAGACAAATGGGTCCAATAATTAAAGTAGATAATACTGCACAAGGAGAAATAGCTGAGATGGGCGATGCTATTATCTCCAAACTAGATAATATAGGAATAGAATTAGTCCTAATCAATATAGATGACTTATCCCTACCTGACAGTGTAAAGGATGCTAGAAATAAATCTGCTATAGCTAAAGCTGAACAGGAAGCCAAACTGAAAGAAGAAGAGGCTCGTTCACAAGTAATTGAAC
>JBEDBC010000016.1:0-7788 GCA_041177485.1 Candidatus Parcubacteria bacterium
GGTAAACCCTGAGTCATATCAACTTCAATTTCTATTTTTTGACCATTAAGTCCAAGAGTTGAAGCTGATTGTACTCTGGATAACATACATTTAATCGCGAATAGGCATTATGAGATAATAAAAATCTGGAGTATCATCACTTTTTATAATTACTGGAGAATCAGTATCATTAAGATGAAATTGTATTATACCTTCTTTAAACAGTTGAATACCATCCAAAAGATAATTATAATTAAAAGTTATTGTAAGGCCAGTATCTCCATTAATATGTATAGGTAATTTAGTTTTATTAGATCCTGTTTGAGAATCGGCTGAACTAACACTTAAGCTCTTTTCGTCTTGTAGTTGTAACTTAACATCATTAACTGCATTTTGAGAAAAAACAGAAGATAACTTAATAGCTTGCACTAATTCTTGACTATCGCAGTCAAATGTAGTACTAAATTTTTGAGGGATTAAACCTTCATATTGAGGAAAGTTTCCATCAATTAGCTTAGAGATTATCTCTACTGTATCAGCAATTAACTTAATTTGAGAAGATCCAAATTGAATATTAACCTCAGTTTCATCTATTAAATCTAAGATTCTGATTATCTCAGCTACAGTTTTACTAGGTATAATTACTGAAAAATTATCTCCTTCTAAATTATTTAAATTAACTTTTTTCTCACTCAATCTAAATCCATCCGTACCTACAAATACAAGTTGATTTCCCTTTTTAGCTAAATAAACTCCAGAAATTTCTGGGCGAAATTCATTTTTAGGTAAAGAACCGTAAACAGCTTTCAAACCTTGTTTTAAATCATTGCTATTAATACTAATCTGATTTTCAATTTCTATCTCTGGTAAAGTAGGAAAATCTTCAGCCACCATACCTTTAAATTTAGCTTGAATATCTTGACCTTGCTCAATAGTCAATTCATCATTTTCAACATTTAAATTCAATTTATCTTGAGGTAGGTTTCTAATATAGGTAAGTAAGGTATCTTGTGGAATACAAATTGCCCCCTCAGAGTCCTCTTTACCACGAATATGGACTCTGATGCCAATTTCAAGATTAGTAGAGCTTATAGTCAAAGATCCTTGCTTGCCTTGTAATAAAAAAGTTTGTAAAACAGGTAATGTAGTTGATCTAGAAGAACTCTGACGAGCTATATTAAGTCCCTTTAAAATATTTTCTTGCAAACAGGTAAATTTCATATCTTATCTATCTTAAACTATATATTTATTATACCTTGAATAAATGTTTTTTACTAGATTTGTATTTTTTGTTCTTTATATATTATATATATAATAGTAGATAATAGTGTCTGTGGAAAAGCTTAAAACTATTCTTTAGTGGCATAAATAGACACTGTCAAGTGTGGATATCATTTGGGATAAGTCATTATAATATATGGGGATAACTATTTATATAATTATAGTCTGTGGAATACCTCTAACTTACCCACAATATTATTCACATAAAAAGTTTAATTTTAGATAACTTATACACAGGTTATACACAATGTTAAGTTAATTATGAATGGTAAATTATGAATTATGAATTGAACAGCTTGGTAACTTTATATTATTTTGTCCCCCTTCGGAGGGGGAAGCCTGCAAGGCGGGGGTGGATAAAAGTAAATCTTTATTCTAAAATTTAATATTATTAGCAAATATAAATAAATTTATATCTCTATCCACCTCCGGCACTCCGTGCCACCTCCTCCAAAGGAGGACAAAAGCTCAAATCAAACATACACCCGCTAACTCTAAGAATTTATCAATAATACTATAGTAAAACCCAATCCCTCCCCCTACAGGTACTCCCTCCGCCTGCCTCCCGTAGGGATGGAAGGGAGACAAAAAACATAATGTCATAAATAAACAAAAATATAATATTATAACAAAAAATATTTAATAAAATTAAGTAATAAAACTACAAATAATAGTAAATGTTAAAAATAAATAACAACAACTATTGACAAAATGAGAAAAATGTGGTATATATAATGTATGTTCATTTTACTGTCATGAGACTTCCTTCTTCGACCAGAGTTATTGTGACCATTGCTATGGTCATTGCAACCCCCCTTGCTCTGATTCATATCTTGTTTTTCAGGCAAGACAAGGCAGACAAAGTCGTGAATTGAGTTTCACAAACAATTCCACACACTCCTTCCATCTTGGTAGGAGTGCTTTTTGTTTAATATATTTATATAATTGTTAGTTTTATTTAGGTATAACTACTCCTATGAATTCTCAGGGTTTTCCTCGTTATAAAGTTTATTCTTTATAATTGTAATATCTTGTTCCAATGTATAATTAGAGACTAAATCTTTTTTTATCTTATTCCAAGCATGCATAACTGTACTATGATCTTTCCCCCCAAAAGACTCTCCTATTGTAGGAAATGTTAATTTTAACTCCTCACGAATCAAGTACATAGCAATTTGGCGAGGTACTGCAATATCTTTTTTTCTACTTTTACACAAAAATATAATATTATAACAAAAAATATTTAATAAAATTAAGTAATAAAGCTACAAATAATAGTAATTGTTAAAAATAAATAACAAAATATATTGACAAAATGAGTAAAATATGGTATATAAATAATGTTGTATTTATCCTAAACAACAATGGCAAAGTCAATTGAAAAAACAAATATTATCAAAGTAAATAAAAACAGAAAAGTTGAACTACATGTAGCTATGATACTATTTTTTCCCATAGCTATAATAATGCTTATAGACTTTATTCTAACAGGTATAGGTACATTTAAAAAGAGATAAGAAACCTTAAACCTCTTTTTCCAAAAGTCCTTTACAGATATGTAGAGGGCTTTTTATATTTTATTTATAAAATAATTATGAATTATGAATTCTCAGGGTTTTCCTCATTATAAAGTTTATTCTTTATAATTGTAATATCTTGTTCTAAAGTATAATTAGAGACTAAATCTTTTTTAATTTTATTCCAAGCATGCATAACAGTACTATGATCTTTTCCTCCTAGAGACTCTCCAATATTAGGGAAAGTTAATTTTAATTCTTCTCGAATCAGGTACATAGCAATTTGTCTTGGAACGGCAATATCTTTTTTACGACTTTTTGACAATAGGTCTTCTTTTTTTATATGAAAATGAGATGAAACAATCTCTAAAATCATATCTGTGTTTACAATTCTTTGAGAATGTATTTGCCCTCCTTCAATTAATTTATCTACAAGTTCAGGTGTTATTTTTGTATTTAGTAATTGAACTCTAGCAATTATCTTATTCAGAGCTCCTTCTAATTCTCTAACATTACTTTTAATTCTCTCGGCGATTACATAAATAATTTCATCATCTAAAACAAAGTTTTTTTGAATGCATTTACTTTTCAAAATAGCTACTCTAGTTTCAAACTCAGGTATGGCTACATCTACAATCATTCCTCCTTCAAAACGAGATTTCAATCTATCATTAAGAGTTTTTATAGCACTAGGTGGTCTATCACTAGTAAATACAATTTGTTTGTTATGAGCATACAATTCATTAAAAGTATTAAATACTTCATATTGAGTAGCTTCTTTTCCACCAATAAACTGAATATCGTCTATTATTAACAAATCTACTGCTCTATGGCGAGCTTTAAAATCCTCCATTTTTCCATTTTTTAGAGAATTCATAAGATCAGAGATAAAAACATCAGAAGTTACATATAAAATATTTTTATTATTTTTTACTAACTTATTAGCAATAGCTTGAATTAAATGAGTTTTACCCAAACCAACACCACCATAAATAAACAATGGATTATATCTAGTTCCTGGCTCATTAGCCACAGACTGAGCTGCAGCATGGGCTAATTCATTTGATGATCCAACTATAAAGTTCTCAAAAGTATAATTATCTTTAAGTAAAGACAATCCACTTGGTTTCTGGGTTTTAAAGCTTGAGTTGAATTCACTAGAATTAGTATTTAAGTTATTTTCTAAATCATTCTGAGAAATTGCTTCTTTTTGAGACTGTAGCTCTTGATCCTTTAGATTTATAACAGATTGGATTGACTTAGAAGAATTATTATAAGGTTTATTCTGAACTACATATCTAACTTTTTTTATTGAACCTGTAATCTTTTGGATAGAATTCAGTATGGTTAGATTAAATTTATTTTCTAGCCAATTACGAGTAAAAGCACTAGGCACACAAATCACAATTTCATTTTCATCCATACTAATCGGATATGTGTTTTTAATCCAAGTATTAAACTGTGGTTTACTAATATTAAGCTCTATTTCGCCTAATACGGAGTTCCAAACTCTTTGTTTCTCGTCCATTGAAATAGTCTAATTTATGATGTTTATAAACTGTGGATAAGTTAATTTAATTATACTCTATTAGAGAATTTTTGCAATAATATAACAAAACATATAGCATAAATATAACAAAAAACATACTTTTCACCTTTATTTCACTTTTGAGTGTTAAAGAAAAAACCCCATCCGAAGATGAGGTGTCAGTAATTAAAGACCATTATTTTTCCATAAATCATAATATATCTAGAGTTTATACCTATTTGTAAAGGCACGCAAACCGTACCACACTCAGACACCTGTATATGATTTTTATTTACATTATCATAACCCAGAGCTTCAAGTTTTGAGCATAGCTCTTCTATCGTTAGGGATGTCCTAATAAGAAGTTCTATAATTTTCTCATCATTATCATACCCAACTTGATTTAGAGCAAATCTTTTTGCAAGTTTAGCTATGGGAATAGTTATTATAGCTGATAGAACTTGAAACTCTTGATCTGGAGAAGTTTTCTTAGAAAGAACTGATGACATAGTCACCTCAAATAGCACATTCACCATAACATAAAAACAATAATTTAGCAAGTTAAAAAGTAAGTATTGTATTTTTATAAACAAAACTATATTCATCTCCGGCCACTTCCAAAACTAAAATATAAGATGTACTTAAAGCTCCCCCAAAGTATTATAATTACTATACTGATATATAATCTAATTTGTATTTGTGTAAGATTACCTTACCTCCCAAACCTTGACTTTATATCTAAGATGATGTATAATATTATTCAATTATGTATTTATAGATTATGATCAAAGGAGCTGCAAGTAAGAATCGTAAAAGAAATCGCCGTCATGGGTTTTTGTCTCGTATGGCTACCAAATCTGGTAGAGCTGTTATAAATCGAAGAAGAGCTAGAGGAAGAGCTAAGCTTTCAGTTTAATTTTTATATAAATCTAAATTAGTATTTTTAATGCAAAGGCTTCATCAGTCATCAGACATAGCCGTAATTTTTGCTAAGATAAAACCTCAATATCTTGATAATTTTCAAATATATTGCTTTAAAAATAGTTTACACAATAATAGAGTGGGAGTAATCATTGCTAAAAAACATATTCCCCTAGCGGTAGATAGAAATCGTCTTAAAAGACAAATTAGAGAACTGTGTCGTCGAAATTTAATTACAAAAAGTAATAAATATGATATACTGGTACTAGTTAGAGCTAAGATTAACAATAATAATAGAGCTAATTTTTTATCTCAACTAAATAATTATATTAATAATTTAACCTAAAAATCTGTTATGGGATGGCTATTTAATGAATTACTATATCGACCATTATTTAACTCTATGGTTTTCTTTTATAATACCATACCTGGAGCTAATATAGGTCTTGCTATTATTTTAACGACACTTTTGGTTAGAGTTTTGATGATCCCATTATATAGAGCTAGTATCAAAAGTCAAAGAGAGCTAACTATTATTCAACCTATAGTCAAGGAATTACAGGTTAAGTATAAAGATGATAGACAACAGTTGTCAGAAGAGTTACTCAAAGCTTACAAAGAGCATAATGTGAACCCTTTTGCTGGAATTATGTTACTAATTGTGCAAATTCCAGTTTTGATTGCTATCTATCAGGTGTCTTTGAATATTTTTAAGCCCGAAACTTATCCAGCTCTTTATTCTTTTATAACTTTACCTGAAAGTTTCAACCCAACTTTTTGGGGGCTTTTGAATGTTTCTGATTCAAGAAACGTTATTTTAGCAATTTTAGTTGGATTATCTCAATATTATCAGATTAAACTTATAATGAAGAGAACTCAACCATCTAAGCCTAAAGTTAAAGACACCAAAAAATCTAAGAAGAAAAATTCTAACAAACAAGAAGAGCCAGATTTTGCTACTACTCTGAATAAGCAAATGATGTTCTTGATGCCAATTTTAGTTACAGGATTCGCTTATTCACTCCCTGCAGCTATGAGTTTGTATTGGATTACAACAACCGTATTTACAATAGGACAGGAGTTTTTCTTAATTAAACAAGTAGATAAAGCTGAGGGAATAAAATAATTCTCGATTATGACTTTGAATAAAAAGCTAGCCCTGAATAGTGGAATCCAGATTTTGGGTAAGTTTGTGATGATTGGCATTGGTTTCGTCTCAATTCGTATTTTGACAACTTTTTTGGGAGTAGATGGTTTTGGAGCTTATGTTACTATTACAAATTATCTTATTATAGCCAGTGTATTAGCTGAATTTGGATTTAATACATTATTAGCCACTGAAATTGCTGGAAAAAGTGAAAAACAAGTATCTCATATAGTTAATAATTTATTTACTCTTAGATTATTGATGTCAATTTTAGTTATTGGGATAATAGCCTCTAGCACTGTTTGGATAATTCCAATGTATACAAGAGAGGTTAAGATTTTGGTAGCACTTGGTGCTATAGGTACAATTGGGACCTCTATTTCTCAGGTTTTGATTGGAGTATTCCAGACCAAACTCAGAACAGATAAAATCACTATTGGAGACTTTTTAGCTAGAATTACCTTGATGATTGGAGTATTAGCTCTAGCTATTTTGGGTGAGGTAAATTTATTATGGGTAATGGTTTGGTACAGTTTAGCTGGTATTGTTCAAGCTATATTTATGATTACAGCTACATATAAATATTATCCAATTAGACTTAATATAGATTGTGTATATTGGAAACAGATTTTCAAAAAAGCTCTACCGTTGTTTGTAATAATAACTTTTAATCTAATTTATTACCGGATAGATACCGTAATGTTGTCTGTAATGAAAGATCAGACTGCTGTTGGATTATATGGAGCATCTTATAAAATTTTAGAGATACTCATTGCTCTACCAGGTATGTTTATGGGACTACTATTACCTCTTTTTACCAAATACTATTTAAAAGATAAGACTAGGTTTCAACATATTTTCCAACAAGCATTTAATATTTTGCTAACTATAGCAATTCCTTTAGCAGTAGCAGGAATTTTATTATCCAGTAAAATTTTAGAATTAATTGCCGGACAAGAATTTATGTCTGCTACTAGTACTCTACAAGTCTTATTCATAGGTATAGGATTTATATTCATTGGTAACCTTATGGGACATATTTTAATCAGTGCCCAACTCCAAAGTAAAAGTATGTATATTGCAATTATTGGAGCTGTATTCAATGTGGGGCTAAACCTATATCTAATCCCGAGATACTCTTACTTAGGAGCAGCTACTGCTACAGCTATTACGGAAGGATTGGTGCTATTGAGCTATATCTATCTAGTCAAAAAACATATACAATACTTCCCAAAATTTAAATTTATACACCTTATAGCTTCTATTGCTACGATTGCTATGGGGTTCTCTATATACTTTAGTTCTAATTTAAATATATTAATACAAACTATTCTAGCCTGCCTTGTCTTTGGAATAGTTTTGTTGCCACTCGGATTAAGAAGATTAAAACACTACTATGCCATCAATATTCAAGA
>JBEDBC010000017.1:0-11691 GCA_041177485.1 Candidatus Parcubacteria bacterium
ACGGTAGCTAGATTGGGCTTAATAAAATTATTGAATACAATTACACCTCCAATAATTGAGAGTATTAGAAAGACTCCAATTCCCGCAATGATGAAGGTTAAAATTTTAGGCATCATTTTAGGCATATAGTTATTATTTTATTAGTACTATTTTATTATAATATAGATTATTTCTTTAGAAAAGGTTATAATGTTGGTATAAATTTAGATTTAATATGCTTGGATATTGGGTTTTGATTGCTAGTGTAATTACAGGTCAGATTACTAGAATTGGTGACTTTGGAGTTTTGACGGACTTTTTGATTCCTATTTATTTAGGTTTTTGGTTGCTAATAAGAGATAGAAAAAAGTCACTTCCATATTCTAGTACGATTTTATTAGTATCAATTTGGCTTATTTATCTTTTAGGTAATCTTTTGATAAATTTGAATTTTATACCCGCTACTGGAGGAGAGGTCGGATCTATGCTTTATTGGTTTAGATTAGCTGCTTATATGTCACTATTATTACCTTTGATTGAGTATAGAGCTAAAAATAAAGAAATAGTAGATAATCAGGTATGGTATATGGTTTTTGTATCATCAGTGATTTTATCTATTCTGGGATTTTTACAGCTAATTTTATTCCCTGATTTCTCTTTTATGGCTCAATATGGTTGGGATCCTCATCAAGGAAGATTATTATCTACTTGGTATGATCCAAATTTCTTGGGTGGATTTTTGGGACTAGCAGGTGTTGTTATATTGAGTCGAGTTTTAGTATTTTTAAGAGAAAATAAATTTTGGAACAATAAAAATATTATTCTATTGTCTAGCTGGATAATTGGACTTGTTATTGTGTTTGGAGCTTTAATGTTAACTTATTCTAGAAGTGCCTTATTAGCTTTTTTGATTGGAGTTACAATCGTAACAATTTTAGTATCAAGAAAAACATTTGTGATTGTAATGATAATTTTATCTATTGTAGTTATGTCTAATCCTAGGTTACAAGCTAGAATTCAAGGTGCAATTCAGATTGATGTTACTGCGTCACTTAGGATTCAGTCTTGGCGGGAGACCTTAGATGATATTGACCGTAATCCAATTTGGGGCGTTGGTTATAATACTATTAAGTACCAAACTATTGTGCCTTCTGAACTAAACTCAGCTTCTGGACGAGATAGTAGTCTTTTAACTTTATGGTTAACAGGTGGTATTATTGGTTTGGGTTTGTTTATACTAATTATAGTTAATTCCATATTAAGAGCTAAGAAAAAATTGTCCAGATCAGGTCTAGAGAGGGTGTGGGGGGTATCTATTATTGCTGGTTGGTCTCTTATACTTGTTCACTCTATGTTTGTAAATAGTATTTTCTTTCCACATATTCTTATATTTCTCTTATTCTTATTATTATGAGTAGAATATTCTTCGGACTTGGTTTGATTATTCCATTATATGTAATTAGATTTACAGTTTTTGGTATTCCGACTAATGTGCTGGAAATTGGGATTGGAGTTGTATTACTAATATTTTTGATACAATTTAGAGATTATAAAAATTTATTCCAGATTTCTAATTATTGGAATCCAAAGACTCTAGTTTTTGGAAGTTTATTGCTTTTGGCTAGTATAGGGGTGTTTGTAAGTGAGGAATTGAGGTCTAGTCTAGGAATTTGGAAGGCTTATTTTGTCTTGCCGAGTTTGGTATTGCTAATCTTGTCTAAAATGGGGTCAAAATATTATGTCTCCCTGATTAGAGGAATTATTGGTAGTGGTTTGGTAGTGGCTATTATAACTATTGCTCAAGTAGTGGTATTGGGTCTGGATGGAGAGTTTAGACCGACGGCTCTATATGCTCTGGGGCTTGATCCAGCTGTGGCACAAGGAGGTTTTGCTAATTATATTGCGATGTATTTGGTGCCAATTTTTGTCTTGAGTCTGTCTCGGCGAAATATCCCCGTAGAATTAAGGTGGTTTGTGATAACAATATTATTCACAGGTATTATAACAACTCAATCCTATGCAGGCATTTTTGCCCTTATAGGGGTGTTGGGAATATGGATATTGACTAGAATATATCTTAGCCAACAGAATCAACGAAATTTGATAACTAATCCAATATTAAAAAAATACTCTTTGCCAATTCTGGGAGTGATTATAATTAGCTTAATAGGTTTTGGAATCTGGCAATTTAATACTCCCAAATTCCAGAGTTTGCTCGATATGAATAATCGTAATTCTATCACTACTAGAATTCAGATTTGGGACACTTCTATTGAAGTAATTAGAGAAAATCCAGTGTTAGGAATTGGTCTTGCTGACTTCCAGCGAGTTTATGCTGAGACTATCCCAGCAAAGTACTTCCCTCCCTATGAGTGGTTAGTACCTGAACCTCATAATTTATACTTTGCTTTTTGGCTACATCTTGGGCTAGCTGGTATAATTTGGCTAATTTATGTACTGAGATATACAATTATAAGGTTAATTGAGGCCATAAAGTCCAATCAATGGGAGATTTATTGGCTTAGTCTAAGTCTTTTATCTATATTCTTATACGGAATATTAGATACCCCATTTTGGAAAAATGATCTAGCTCTATTATTTTTAGTGATTTTATACGGGGTTATTGGGAAAAGAAAAAAGTAGCTGACTTAGCTACTTGGAGGAAAGGATATTTTTCAGAAAGAACAAAAAGCAAATGCCATAAATAGCGACAATGTCAAAGAGACTAGCTTCCATTTTTAGTTGAGATGGAGCTTTTAAAAAATATCAAATAAATTAATTTTTGTAAAGTTTTTGGTTTAAATCATACGCTAAGAAAGAAGTAAAATAAGCTTTCTTCCTTACAGGTACTACCTCAGAATCGATTTATAATAAATTAATACACTAATTATATGCCTGTGGTAGGAAAGACTATACTTATTCTATCTTTACTTCAACGGTACTTTATATAAATTATTATCTCTCCTATTTATAAAGAATAATTCTGTGTCAGCTTCGTTAAGGAATAAATCTCTAGAATCTACGCTTCCTATGTTATTAGATAATTGTGATACTGTTGCGGTTGATATGTCTATTTTATATAAACTCTCATTAAACTCTCCTAGATTAGAGGTGTAATAGTCATCAGGTAATATTTTGGTATTAGTTACTTCTGGTTTTGTAAAATAAGCTGTTTTACTATCTGAACTCCAAACAACTTTTTCAGCGATGGTTCCTACATCTGGGATTTTAGATAATTCAAAACCAGACTTGTCTATGATAGATAAAGAAATGACTCCTCCACCTCTTTCAGTTGTGTATGATATTATCCCAATTTCTCCATTTGGTGCCCAAGATACATTTAGACCATTTTTTTCATCTAGTACAGAAGTAGCCTCGCCAGTATCAATGTTTATAATGCGGAGTGCTGATGCTCTATAACTACTAGGGATTAGAGTTTGGCTAATTTTATTGCTGAATGGAATGGGTTTAAGAAATACAGCATTAGATGTTAGTGTAATTATTTTTTTCCATTTAGATCCATCGGCTTGACTAACTGAAATATCTACCGTTCCGCCCTGGTTTTGAAAAGTATAAAAAACTCTATTGTCGGATAGAAATTGAGCGGAAGTTACATCTATAGGGAAGGCATAGGATTTATTTTTTTCAAAATTATAGCTATACACCCTGTTTTGAACTTTAGTTAGAACATAAGGTGCCGACGGAGCCCAAGAAACTGAAGTTAGTCCGGATAGAGTTGTATCATCCAGGATTGTTGATTCTCCACCTACGGCTGGCACTTCGAACGTTTGACCAGTAGCTAAAGAGTAATATTTAATTGAGTTACTACTATCTATTGTAGCATTTACCATTGGGGTTTCTACAATCTTTGTAGCCACACTATTCGTTTTTACTTGTTCTGTTTTATTTTCAGACGCATCTTCCTCTGATGAATCTGTACTTCTGTTAATATAGCTATATCCTATGAATCCAATCCACAGAAATCCAAACATCAGTATTGAAACTAAAATAAACTTCTTTTTTAGTATTGGCATATACTATATATTTATTGAGAACGGATCAGATGTTCCATCTTCCAAAGCTTGAGCTTTAGCTTGTTGAATTTTTAATAATTGTGCTGGATCAGAGGTTATTATTTGGTCTTCACCATATGATGCTACTACTTTTATAGCTGCATGTTTTAGTCCAGCAAAAAATATTCCTTCACCTACATCTGACTCTAATAGCAGAAACTTTTCTTCCTCGGTTAAATAAAATGTATCCTTAATGATATCTATAGATGCTGGTGATTGTTTAAGCAAAATTTGGATTGAAGAGTTAGTAAGAATTGCCTTTCCGTATTCCGAGGCTAAAAAGTCAGCAATATCTTGTGTGATAGTTGTTAATCCAAGATAGTATTTACGCGCTCTTTTGGCAAGTGAGAAGAGGAATGATGCCACCGCTTTGTCTTTCATCATAACCCAGGCTTCGTCAACAAATAGAATTCTTTTTTTGAGTGTTCGCCTAATCTCCTTCCAAATATACTGCGTAACTACAAACATAGCCAAAGGTTGTAACTCGTCCTCCATATCTCTAGTATTAAATACTACTAGTTGATTATTGAAGTTGATATTGGTTGGCTCATTTACAAACCCGCTAAAGCTTCCAGTAGTGTATTTAGATAGACGTATTGCTAAACTCTCACCACCTTCCATGTTATTAAGGATATTCTCCAAGTCAGATAAAGTAGGCATCTCTTTATTATCGTAGTTAGGTGAATCTAGTGTAATATCTTTGCTAGCATAAGTTTCATATAAGGCTCTATCCAAAATAGCTTCTTCTTCAGCATGGAATTTATCTTCCTCATTTCCTCCTTGCAACATTAGCTTAAGCATGCTTAATAAGTCGGCAATATTAGATTTTAATAAGTCAGCTGGATTTTCATCTGCTCTAGGTACTGGTAAGTCAAATGGATTAATATGTTGGTTAGAATTAAGAGATATTTTGATAAAGGTTCCACCCACAGCCTCAGTTAGATAGGAGTATTCATTCTCGGGATCAATAACTAAAACATCTATATTCAGCATCAAATGTCGTAAAATCTCAAGCTTAGCTAAATAGCTTTTACCTGCTCCAGATTTTGCAAAAATAACTTCATTGGCGTTTTCCATCGAAAATCTATCGAATAGAATCAGGCTATTATTATGCCTATTAATACCATATAAAACTCCTTTATTAGATGAAATACTGGCAGATATAAAAGGAAAGGTTGTAGATAATGGGGATGTATTAAGATTATTAGCAATAGCTAAATCATCTTTGAGTAGTGGTAGTGTTGATTGGAAACCTTGTTCTGTTTGAAATAAACAAGGTTTGGAATAAACCATCTTTGTTTGCAACATAGCATCTATTTGGGCAATATTTTTTTCCAATTGAGCTACGCTATCCGCATAAACTGTAATATATAATCCAAATCTAAAGAATCTTTCAGTCCCCTGCTGTAATTGATCTCTTAAGTTTTCAGCATCTTGATATGCTGTTTCTACCAAAGGGTCTCTAACTAAACCTTTTTCTTGCGCGATTGATATCTGTGCCTGAAATCTAGTTACCTGTGTTCTAAGGTTTTTTAAAATTACTCCACTGTCCATAGGGTACATAAACATAGATATGTCTAAGACATAGTCTAAAGTGATTAAAGGACTAAACCATCCAGTAACTAAAAATCTAGGATATGTCATTACGAAAATGGTCCTAGCAAACTTAGATCCAATCTGAATATACTTAGGATCAACCAAAATACTGGCTGGAGCTATCAAGTCTCTCAAATTGTTTTGTCCTTTTAGATATTCTGATATTTCCGGTGTTGTTGGTGGTACTTTTGTTGCCATATTGTTTTTATGCTATATCTAACTCAGATACATCGTGAAGTGATTCAGTTGGTGTAGAATCTGGATTATAGAATGTATAATATAACTCAATTAATTCTTGTGTGTTGAGAGGAGTCATATATATCCCTGCTCTTTTTAATCCATACATAACTCCGTTTACTCTTTGCCAGAGCTGAGTTTTGTACTTTTCAAAATCTTCTTTTTTATATCTAACTGCAATTTTAGGATCTCTTGCATTACTTAGTTTATCAAAAACACCTTCTTTAATCTCAATAGGATCAAATGGTATTACTATATAAAAAGTTTTGTTAACAATGTTTGCTCCATCTACTAGCTCTTTTACAAACTGAGAATATTCAGCAACCTGTAGTCTTAATAACTCATTTTTTTGAGTCTGCTGAAATTCTGAAAGATAATTAAGATATCCATTTATATTAAGAGTACGTGAGCTAATTTGAATCTGTAGTGGAAAATCGATTGAGTTAATAAAGTTTTGGTAAGCATATATAATCGCATCTTGCTCATCTGAGGATTTAAGATCAAAATTAATAGATGAAGTCATCAAAACAGCTCTCAGACCACCGTCTTTGAGGATTACTACACTATCTTGAATGGTGTCGATAGATAAGTACTTTTGCGTACTAGTCTCCGGCTTATTTTTAATATTTGATTTTTTATTAGCCATATAAAAATTATAACACAAGATATAATTTTTGCAAATCTTTAATTTAATTAACTTTTACACAAATACAAAATATAGCATACTTTAGATTTATGTGTCACCTTGATATTGAATAAAAATGTTTATTGATTTACAAAATAAAATGTTGTATATATTATTTAGATATGATTTCAGAAATTCTGGATACAGACATTTAACTCCAGTATATTAAAGTATATATTTATAAAAATTCTTAAAAAGTCCGCTAAGTTAAAATACGTGCTTTTTCTTTCACTAAATAAAGCTAAATGCTTCTTAAATAAAATAAATTTTTTGTAATAATCTAAATTATATGATATAAAATACAAGCAATATGACATTTTTGGTATGAAAAGCTTATTCTCAAGTCCTTTCATGTCTTTAATAATTTTATTATGCTCTTCCTGCGCTAAGATTGAAACAAAGTCTTCTACCATTAAAGCTAAAAATATTTGTCATACTCCTAAATTAGGTCAACTTGTTACTTTAGATATTGAAAGTGGTATTCATAGCGGAGAAGTGACTTCAATTTCACCTTATGAGATAGTTGTCTCATCTTCTAATGGATTAACAGCCTTTTCTATCCCGCAATCTCAAAATCACAAAATTTACTGTTAAAGAATGTACTATTGTTACATTCTGATCGCAAGCCACATCTTCGGATGTGGGTTTTTTTCATTACCTCAACTCCTGATATAGCTCTATCCAATTTTCAAGTTTGAGGTTTTGGGGGCGGAGGTTGAGGAGGTTTTGTATATTTTGGCTATACTCCCCTATTGTTTTGGTGAGTTTGGGTTTGAGGGAGGAGGAGAGTTTTTTTCTTTTTTGTTGGAAGGCAAGTTTGGCTAACTGTATTACGGCTTCGCGGTCATAATCCGTATAGCGATTATGAGGAATTAGCTGTATGAAACTAGAGTCTACTTTAGGTTGAGGATAAAAGCATTCTTTGGGGATATTGGTTAATAATTTAGCTTCAGCATAAATATTGACACTGAGTTTGAATAGAGTTTGCTCGGCTGAGAGTATATTTTGGGCGACTTCTTTTTGAATTAATAGGTTGATGCTCTGAGCGGGATTGGCTCTGTCTACTAATAACCGTATAATAGCTCCTGTAATATGATAAGGGATATTAGCAATCACGGTATAGGGAGTGTTTATATTGTCTATTATCTCTTGGGATTTGAGTATATCTTGGTGGTATACTGTGAGAGTAGTAGGGTTATCTAATATCTCGGGCAGGATTTTGGCAAAAGTTTTATCAAGCTCAATAGCGATTACTGGTAATTTAGTTTTTACTAATAATTCGGTCAGTGAACCAAGCCCTGGACCTATTTCTATAATGCTGGAATTCGCTGGGAGTTGGATTTTGTTTAATATTTTTTGTAATAATTGTGAATCAATAAAAAAATTCTGGGATAAAGATTGAAGAGGCTTTATTTTGTATTGGTTTAATATAGTAGTGATTTGGGATTGTGTCATATACTTGTAAAAAGGCTAGAATAGTTGTAGTATAAAGGTATTAGTAATATTTAGCAAGAGAATATGGTTTTAGAGATTGTTTTGGTATTTTTGAGCCTTATTGCGATTGGAATAGCTGGGTATAGTTGGTGGAGATTGAATATTTTGCAAAATAAAATCAGAGGGGTATTCCAATCTGAAAAAATAGATAATGTTGATGAGCTTCTAGAGTCTTATGCAAAAAAGTTTCAAACTATAGATAATAGGCTAGATAAAGCCTTTACAGAACTACAATCTCATAGTATAATATTGAATTATACTTTGCATAAAGTAGCTATCAAGAGATTCAATCCTTTTGCAGATATGGGTGGAGACACAAGTTTTACCACTGCACTACTGAATAATGAAAATTCTGGTATTCTGATCACCTATATTGCTACCAGGGAACAGGGTGGACGCTCTTATGCCAAGCCTATTGAAAAAGGTCGATCCAATCAACAATTAAGCCAAGAGGAGACCGAAGTTTTGGCTGCTGCTATCAACACTACTCTTACCAATAAACTTTAAGTTATTATGTCAAATTCAAGTATTCAGCCAAGACCACCAATAGTCACCATTATGGGGCATATCGATCATGGTAAGACTAGTCTTCTTGATTATATTCGTAAAGCTAATGTGACAGCTGGTGAAGCTGGTGGCATCACTCAGCATATTGGGTCTTATCAGGTGGCGTATAAAGATGCCAAAATTACTTTTATTGACACTCCTGGACATGAGGCTTTTAAATCTATTCGAAGTCGTGGAATTAAGACTGCTGATATTATTATCATTGTCATTGCCGGAGATGAGGGGGTTAAACCTCAGACTTTGGAGGCTATTGAACTTGCCAAAAGCACCAAGCTTCCAATTATTGTGGCTATCACTAAAATAGATAAGCCGAATTTAATCTTAGATAAAATCAAGGCTGATTTAGCAGAATTAGACCTTACCCCTGAAGAATGGGGAGGACAGACCATTGTTTTGAATGTTTCCTCTGTGAGCGGAGAGGGTGTGCCTGAATTATTGGATATGATTTCTCTAGTAGCTGAAGTTGAGGAGTTGAAGTCCAATTATGATAGCAATGCTACAGATGGATTTATTTTGGAGTCATTTTTGGATTCCAAAGCCGGACCTTTGTCAGATATTGTTGTATTAAATGGAAAATTAAAATTAGGAGATGTGGTCTTGGTTGGTAACTCCGTCTATGGTAAAGTCAGGAGACTAACTGATGATAAAGGTGGCAATATCAAAGAAGTTAATCCAGCAGAACCAGCTAGAATCTTGGGGCTCAAAGGTGTGGCTTCTGCCGGAGATGAGTTCAGGGTAGTATCTTCTGAGAATGAGGCTATGGAGCTAATTGAGGCGGCTAAAATTCCACCAGCTAATAACCCTGTAATACAGTCAATGTTAGAAAGAGAGAAAACTCTGAATTTGATAATCAAAGCCGATTCTATAGGGTCTCTTGATGCTATTGAATATGCTTTAGGGCAAATTGTGCAATTGGATATCAAGATTACTATTGTGTCCCGTGAAGTAGGAGATATTAATGCCAATGATATCAATGAAGCCAAGGTAAAACAAGCTGTGATCCTAGGTTTTGGTATTAAGCAAGATAAGAAAATGTTAGAACTTGCTAATCTCAAAGATGTAGTAATCAAGCACTATAAGCTGATTTATGAGCTAATTGATGAAATTAGAGACCAGATTACCCAGCTAGAGGGTCCAAAAGTAACCCGAACCGATTTGGGAGAGCTCAAAGTTTTGAAAGTTTTCAAAGAGGATAAAAAGAGTCTTATTTTGGGAGGTCTAGTTAAGACCGGTAGAATGGTCAGAAATGGTTTGATTGAAATTGAGAACTCAGAAGGTAAAGTAATTGTTCAAGGAAAATTATCCAATTTACAACAAGATAAACAAGATGTAGCCGATGTAATGGAAGGCAATGAATGTGGTATGGTCATCTCTTGTTCATTCAAGAAAATAGCACCAGTAGAAGGAGATATACTTTATGTATATGAGCAAATTAAGAAATAACTATGGCCGATAGACATCTAGTCAGATATCAGCAATTAATTCAAGAGCAATTATCATCTCTGATGTTGAGAGAATTAGACTTGGAGCCAGGAATTCTTGTCACTATTTCCAAAGTAATTGTGAGCGCAGATTTGCAAGTAGCTGATGTAAAAATTACAGTTTTTCCTACCGACAAACAAGGTACAGTACTCCAAAAATTACGTAAAACTCATAAAGAGTACGAATATCATCTCGCCGATATTCTATCCCGAGGTCGCTCCCCCGAGCTAAGATTTGAAATAGACTCCGACGCCCTTAAAGCTTATGAAGTAGAGAAATTGCTGGATGAAATAAGTGAATAAGCCAAAAAAGCTAATAATTTTTGACAAAAGTTGGAGTTTGTGGTATAATACATTTTATAAACTGCTCTTTAGGAGGGCATTGCCATGCCTAAGCTTTATCCTGGTCACACTGATTTTGACTATCATGTAGAAAAACTCAGAGTGGCGAGAGAAAAACAAAGAAACTATCCTTGCGCTAAGCACTTGAGCGAAGTTACTCGAGCAGAGCAAATCTTTGAAGAATCTGGAATTTGTATTCCAAAACCTCCACCTTCCTGAGTGTTTTACACTCACCCCAGTACTACCCCAGCCGCCTACAAGACGACTGGCTTTTTTTAACTTTATATATATAATAAAAAAGCCAGTTTTGACACTGGCTATGAAGTCTTGTGGAAGTGTATATTATTTTGTCCTCCTTTTTATCGATAGCAGGTAGATTGAGCTAAATTCCCCTCTTGAGGGGAATTTTTAGAATAGAGATTGCTTTAAGAGAAATAAATTGCCATCCCTTGGGTATGTATTAATCAGATTTACTAAACTCAAAGAGAAGTTTGATTCCTGTCAATAAACTTACTCCACCAGCAGAAAATATCCATATACTAGCTTCTGGAAACGCAGTTACAGCAGATGGAACAAGTATTCCAACTGCTGATAAAGTGATTCCAAAAAATATTAGGACAGCTGGTTTAACTTCTTCCCACATAGTTGAATTTTTGTGATTGGACATGGTCTTGTAAAGGTACGGCACAAAGATTATAGCATATTCAAGCTAATAATCAAGTTTTTAAAAGTATGATGTAGATGTAGACAAAGTTAGAAAAGTGTGTTATATATAATGAGTTTAGTTCCTTTTTTTGCCACATGCCCTTCACAAATTTACTGTGTTTGGCTTCCATAATAGCAGCTTTACTTGTTTTAAGAGAAAACGATATCAATACAAATGCTCCGTTTTACCGTATCATTATACTTGATGTTCTAGCAGTGGCTAATTTTTGGTACTTTAGTTTTTATGTTAACACAGGTATTCCATCTTTTGGGGGGCTACTAAATTAAATTCCCTCTATCTATAGCCCCCACCTCGGTGGGCTTTTTACTTTATCAATTCCCTTTTCACTCTATAATCATATAATGTAATTCCTGTAGCGACGGAGACATTGAGGGATCTGGTGGTGCCGTATTGCTCAATTTCAAGTGTAGTATTACAAATATCTAGGATTTCTTGAGGCAGTCCTTTGCCTTCATTTCCGACGGCTATCAAAATATTCTGATTCTCTGGCCACTGATAACTATGTAATTC
>JBEDBC010000018.1:0-4517 GCA_041177485.1 Candidatus Parcubacteria bacterium
AAGTGATAGTTGCTAAAATGAAAGAAATCAAACACTGTCCAGCCAACCAATACCCAACTTTTCCACGGGCTTCATTTATTTTATTAGAAATAAATTTATGTCTTTTTTTATTAAAGAAAAAATTAATTATATTATCTAAATTATCTGGCTGAATTGCCATATAAAATGTAGCCGCCAAGAAAAATGCTATATATAAAATAGTGTCTATAATACTTTTTGTTGTAAAAAAGACTCCAGTAATTACATCCCAGGTAACAACCCCAATATTAGTACTGCCTTCGGTGTTTAGATATTCCACAATATTAAAATTTGGACGACTAATAATATCGGAAATAAAAATATTAAGATCAGATAATAATCTAGGTAAATTATTAATCAATGTACTAAATTCACTACTGATAGTTGGTACAATTAGTTGATATAGCGCTGTCGCTATCCCAGCTAAAACTGTAAGAACGAAGAATACACCTAAAGTATACGGTATAAATATAGATTTTTGAATAAATTTAGCAGCTAAAATAATCCCAGAAGAGATGATAAAGGCTAAAATAGTTATTACAATAACGTCTCTCAAAATAAAAGCCAACCAAATTCCACCTACAACCAAGAATCCTTGGAATATAGAATATAAACTAATGTTAACAAGATAAATATTATTGTTTGATTTCATATTCGAATAATGTTGATATTATTTATTATACTCTATTTTTGACAAAATTTACAATATACAGTAGTCCGGCTATTAATTACAGTTTTCTGCAGGACTTTACTACATTGATAACAGTTATGTCCTGACTTCCCATATACTTTATGCTCTCGAGCATATGTTCCTCTAGATCCATCTGCCAGAATATAATTAGCAATTGAAGAACCTCCCATTTCCACAGCTTTAGGTATAATTTCTGTAATGGCTTGATAAAGTTTAGCTATCTCTTTTCTGGTTAAGGTACTGGCTAATCTAGTGGGAAGAATGCCAGATCGAAAACAAACCTCATCGGCATATATATTCCCAAGACCAGTCACGATAGATTGATTCAAAAGAACTGTTTTCAATTTTGACTTCTTAGTCTTGAGATTTTTGTAGATATATTCTTCTGTAAAGCTGATGTCAAAAGGATCCAGTCCAATTTTATCAAAATGACCCAATTTATAAATAGTATCCAAGTTAGGATATAATAAGACATAACCAAACATCCTAACATCATTGTAATACAAAGTTCCTTGGTCTAACTCAAAAACAATATGACTATGTTGATTTGGAAGCTTACTTTCTGAGAGCTCAATTGGGTGCCCCCCAAGGACTTTATTATGTTTGTCATCTTGATACACCAATTGGCCCGTCATCTTGAGATGGACTAAAATAATCTGACCATCACTCAAATGCACCATTAAGTTTTTAGCAACTCTAGTAATATCTATAATTTGAGTTCCTATTGGTTTGGTTTCAAACTCCTGTTTTTTTGAGTCTAGAGGTTGTCTTACTGTACCTGCGCCACTTACTAGCTTAGGTTTATTTACAACAATAGATTTAATATACTTGCCAACTATATATGGTTTTAAACTTCTCCTTAAACTCTCTACCTCTGGTAATTCTGGCATAAATTTGATTGTTTATTTTTTCTTATATTCCAATTTTTTTCTTAAATCATCTACAAAGTCAGTTTTGATATCCAGTGAATCATATAAATTAGAATAGGCTTTTTCGTTGGGTACCAATAGTGTTTTTAGTTTACCTTGACTTTTTAAATATTGGACTAGGGTGTAAAAATCTCCGTCCCCACTAACTATAACAGCTTGATCATATTGATTAATTTGAGTCAGAGCATAGAGCACCATCTCAGCATCCACATTACCCTTAATCTCCCCTTGCTTACTGGCCAGTGTAGGCTTGAACACAAGATGATAACCGAAGTCCTGTAAAGCGGAATACAGCTGTTGATTAGTATTAACCATACCAATAAACATATAGGCTTTTTTGACTCCATATTCACGATCTAGATAATTACGAAATTCTTTATAATCTAGACTCCATCCCTGATTCTGAATTGACTTATTAAGGTTCTGTCCATCAATAAAAGCAAAGTTTGGTCTTTTGATTGGCTGAGACTTCGGTTTAATATGATTTTTATCTGTATTGGTATACGTCTTGTCTTTTTGATGATATGAAGAAGATGGATGTTTATTATATGAATTTGTGGTAAAAGTTTTAGAATTAAACTTTTGTGATGATTCTGAATCAGAATGATTGGTGTGAGTTTTGAATTGGGGTTGAGAACTTACCTCATTTTTAGATTGAGTCTTCTCCACAATTTCATCAACACTGCTAAAAAAGCCTCCTTTAGATTTAAAGGGCTGCTTATATTTTTTTTTCATAATAAGATATTAAAATAATAACAATTGGAGTAACAATATTTAACAAAAAAATAAATTTAAATAACCAATATTAAATACTACTCTACTTATATTATAGCCTATAATTGTAATTTATGCAAAAAATCATCGATAGATTGTATAGTTTTTGTTACAGTATCTTTGATTGATATATTAGGGATAATAACATCAAATTGATCTTTGAAGGATAGCTCATAAGAAGCTCTTTTGAGTCTTTTTTCAAGCTCCTCCTGAGTCTCTGTTGCCCTATATTTCAAACGGTCACGCAAAACATCTATACTGGGTACATCTAAAAATATTGTCAAAACTCTGTCTCTCAGTTTTTTCTTCAATTCTAATGCACCATGAACATCTATTGCCAAAATTGGTATCGTACCTTTCTTAGATGCATTCTCTATTTCTGAATTCAATGTACCGTATAATATATCAGGATAAACTTCCTCCCACTCTAAAAAATCATTATTTGAGATTTTATTGTGAAATTCCTCCACACTTATAAAATAATAATCTCTACCGTCAACTTCAGTACCTCTAGGGGCTCTAGTAGTAGCCGAGACAGACTTGGTAAATCGTCTAGAAGATCTTAAGATTTTTTGAGTAATTGTAGATTTTCCGCCACCAGATGGAGATGAAATAGTTATTAAAGGATATTGAGACATCAACTAATTATAATTATTTTATAGTATTTGGATGAATTCTAACACAAATTAACTGAAATTTCAATTTTATGTATGGTAGAGAACAAACATGTTACACATATATATAGTTTAGGTACAAGGCTGAACAAAAATCATGAAAATAATCTCATCGAACACCCACACTATAATAAAGTACTCCTGCCTATTTTCCCATGATGTGTTGAGTGTTTGAAATAGATTTACTCCAATTCTGAATTACATCATATAAATCATCTGGATTATCAATAATAAATGTAGGACTTGAAGTCAAAAGTAAATCTCTTGTATTAAACCCCCACGAAACAGCAACCGATTTTAGATCAACCTTTTTAGCCGCCTCTATATCTCTTTGCTCATCACCAATATATAAAACATCTTCTTGACTTAAAGAGTGTTTATTCATAATATAATTTAACTTTTTGGGCTTACCAAACACGGGAATATCTGCATATATAAATTTGAAACATGAAACTTTATACTTTTCAAGCATTAAATTAACACTTTTTCTACTATTAGTAGTAGCAATTCCCAAATCATACTCTTGAGATAAATTATTTAACACTGGGATAATCCCGTCAAAAAAATGTAAACTGCTATATTTTGTTTTCATCAATTTTCTTATGTCACGAATAAAAAATAAAGTGGATATAAAATTCAAATTTACATCCTGAGTTACAATATCTTTAAGAGGCTTTCCTCTCCAAAAATCAGGGTTATCAAATTTATTATAATTATATTTATCAGCTAACTCATTAACACACTCAAAAGCGAGACCAAAAGAATCAATCAATGTACCATCAAAGTCAAATATTAGTGTTTTTTTCATATTTTAATTATATCATTACTCCACTACCTATCATCTCATCACCTTGATATAATACTAAGAACTGTCCCTGAGTTATGGCTCTTTGAGGCTCTATGAACATTACTTTGAGTGTTTTATCATCTATTTTATATACTACACACTCTACATCTTGAGAACGATAGCGAATTTTGGCTCTGAGATTTTGTGGGAAATTAGGTATTTGATGGCTCCAAGACAACTCACTAACTATAACTTCAGATTGATATAAATCTAAAGGGTCTACTCCTTTGGAAACTATTAGCTGATTTTTTTCAAGTTTTTTAGACTTAACAAAATATGGGATTCCACCGCCTATACCTAAGCCTTTTCTCTGACCAATTGTATAAAAATATAACCCCCTATGTTGTCCTAATACTTTTCCCTCAGTATCTACAATTTCTCCAGGTTGTTCGCCAACAAAAGATTCAATAAAAGCATTCACATCTATTTCTCCGACAAAACAAATTCCTTGACTATCTGGCTTTTTGGCATTTGGCAATCCAATTTTTTCAGCAATTTTTCTGACTTCAGTCTTGGGAATTTCTCCAACTGGGAACAAGGTATACGAAAGCTCATATTGTCCAAGAGTAGCTAGGAAATAAGAT
>JBEDBC010000019.1:0-9234 GCA_041177485.1 Candidatus Parcubacteria bacterium
ATATTTTATTTTTATAATTATTTATAGAAAATAATTAACAACTTTTTGAGCGGGTAGAGGGATTCGAACCCTCATCATCTGCTTGGAAGGCAGAGATAATTAGCCCTTATACGATACCCGCAATTTTAAGTGCTGATATAATATTAGCAAATTTATCTCCTATAGTCAAGAATTAAGTCAATCTATTAAAATTAACTCTTGCAAATTTCATAGCTTCAAGGTATACTTAATTTGATTAGGCGCATAGTTAAATGGTATAACAATGGTCTCCAAAACCATCGTCGTAGGTTCGATTCCTACTGTGCCTGCTACTCAATTTACACTCTATATAATTCTCAATTCATAATTATGGCAATCAGCAAAAAAGTATTTGCATATTTACAAAATAGGGATGCTAGGGTTACAAAACATTTGAAAACTATTATTAATACTATAATCTCTCATAGCTCTCCAGTAGACGCCAAAACAATTTATCATGATCTCAAATTAAGTGAACAAACAATAGATCTATCTACTATACACAGAATTCTTGATAAACTACATAACTTGGGAGTCCTTGACTCTCTTTATGGTGAAAAAGCCAATTATTACGAGCTATCCTCTAAATTTTTACCTCATCATCATCATTTTACTTGCATAAAATGTGGGAAGATCACGGATATAAATAGCTGTATGATAGATCCTATATTTAATAAAATTATCGACATTGGGACTCCAATATCTCATTCCTTTGAAATCAAAGGCATTTGTAATAAATGTAAATAAAAAAGAGCTTTATACTTCAAAAGCTCTTTTTTATGCTTAATTGGTTTAAAAGCTATTTTTTCATCTCTCTATGTAAAGTATGTCTCCTTAAATCAGGGTTAAATTTCTTTAGCTCCAATTTCTCTGGATTCTTTTTCTTATTTTTACGGGTATAATAACTAATTCTACCTGTTTCTGTGCATTGTAATTTAATTAGGGTGTCTTGACTCATAGGTTTATGGAATACAATTATAATAATGGGAGCCGATAATCAGGATTGAACTGATGACCTCACCCTTACCATGGGTGCGCTCTACCAACTGAGCTATATCGGCAAACATTTACTTTATTGATATATTATATCTGAATATTGAGTTTTTGTCAAAAGTTTAATACTGCTACTTACTCTAATACCACTGATTCATACCAATATTTACCCTGACCACTACCGTCATAGCTAATTTCTTGAGTACCTGCATTAACAAATATTAATCTTGTAGTTAATTCTGTACTCTCTTGTGGTTTAACAAAAAATCTATTATTACCTTTAGAGTATAAACCACATATTGAAGTGGAATCTTTTACTTTTATATCTCTAGCTATTATTGAATACCTGCTATTTTTTTGCTCTATTTTACAAAGTTTTTGTTGTTCTAAGTCTAAAATTTGATTTAATATAATTTCATCTATACTTTTATTTTGTAGCTCAGATTTAATACTAATAATTTCAATTGACTGACCTGATTGTATGTCTTTAGGCTCTGTGTGAACATAAATTTTATTATCAGTAGCGTTTTCTGTAATTATAACATCTTTTAATCCATCTATATTTTTGTTTTCATACTTAAATGCCAATTTATATTGTAATGAATAGTGATAATTAGCGTTAAAATTATTGGTATCTATAAATAATCTATCAAGAAGCTGTCTAGGAATAATGTATTCTAAACTATATTCACTTTTATTAGTATTCGCAGGATTAACTCTACTAAGAATATCACTTGGATTAGTAGATGTGTTATCTATATTGATATTTACGCCTGAAGTATCTAATACTGCCTCTTGATTCGTAGACTCTTGCTCAACTAGCTGCCCCTTTGAAACAGAAGAGCCATTATTGCCTAATAAGACATAAGTAGCTATAATTCCAAATATTGAAATTAATATTACTACAGCCCATATTTTAATGGCTCTTTTGCTCATATATTTTTTATTTTAAATAATCCATATATTATATTATATACGATTATTAGATTTTTGTGAAATTTATCTTTCAGTTTCAAATCCAGTACCGGCAGGAATTAGTCTTCCGATGATGACATTTTCTTTCA
Source organism: Candidatus Parcubacteria bacterium (assembly GCA_041177485.1). GTDB lineage: Bacteria > Patescibacteriota > Minisyncoccia > SW-4-49-11 > SW-4-49-11 > CALRBF01. Next base: position 2,076 of record JBEDBC010000019.1, read on the forward strand.
ATCCCCTTAAGTGGTCTTCCTTACCAAATAGAGCTGCTTCTATCAATACTTTTGTTGTATTCTGGAAAGAAGCCGCTGACAAGAAGCTCTCGGTATTAAGAGCTACTTTTGTAATTCCCTGCAATAGAGGCTCTACTTGGATTGAGTGTTCTTTAGATTCAGCATTATTATTGAACTCTAAGAGCTGATCTCTAGTTATAGTTTGCCCTTTAAGATAATTTGATTGCCCAGGCTCAGTAACCATATAACGAGAGGTCATTTGTCTAACTATCATTTCTACGTGCTTAATAGCAAGACCAGCACCCTGAGAGTTGTATATTTCAAGAACTTGTTGTAAAACATATCTTGTCAATGTTTCTATACCTGCTTGTTGATAAAGCTTTTCTAGATCTAAATGACCTTCTGTAAGAGGTTGTCCCATAGTTATAGTATCACCAACTTTTACTGTAACAATATCAACAACTGGGTCTGCTACAAATTCCTTGATATCCGCCTTTGATTTCTTATCAGCAGAATTGGTTCTAATCTTAATTCTGATTTCCCCAGCAGTCTCAGTAATATCAACAACTACTCCGTCTACAGTAGACATAATAGCAGGTGTTTTGGGGTTACGAGCTTCAAAAACCTCTTCTACTCTAGGCAAACCTTTGGTTACGTCAGCAGCTCCAGCTGAACCTCCCTGATGGAAAGTTCTCATAGTCAACTGAGTAGCTGGTTCTCCAATAGCTTGAGCGGTTACAATTCCTACAGCTTCTCCAACTTTAACTAAGGCATTACGTCCTAAGTCTAATCCGTAACAGGACTGACATACTCCTCTAATAGTCTTACAACTAACTAAACTACGAATTCTAACTTGCTCTACTTCTGACTCATCGATAGTTTTTGCTTGCTGATGGGTTATTAGTTCACCTTTTTTTACAATCACTTCACCCGTTTTAGGATCTATAATATCATCTATAGATTTTCTTCCGAATACAAAGTTCTCAAATGAGTCTCCAGCATATTTAGCATCGAGTCTACTCAATAATAGTCCTTCCTCATCCTTACAATTTACTTCCTTTATCACTACGTCTTGATTCACGTCTACTAATCTTCTAGTCAAATATCCAGAGGTAGCGGTCTTAAGAGCTGTATCTACAAGTCCCTTACGAGCTCCGTGAGTTGAGATAAAGTACTCTAATTCAGTTAGTCCTTTCAAGAAACTAGATGTAACAGGAGTCTCAATAATCTTACCTGAAGGGGATACAACAAGACCTTTCATTCCAGCCATCTGAGTCAATTGCCCCCAAGATCCTCTGGCTCCAGAATCAATCATTGAGAATACTGGACCGGATGTGTTAACCTCAGATTTTACTAAATTTCCAATTTCAATTGAGGCTTTACTCCAAACATCTACAATTTGAGCATATCTCTCTCTTTCAGTCAAAAGTCCATCTTCAAATTGACTTGTAACTTCCTCTACCTTATCTTGAGCTTCAGAAATTAATTTTTCTCTTTTATCAGAAACTGTAAAGTCACTAATAGCCCAAGAAAGTCCAGACTTAGTCATCTCTGCAAATCCAAACTTCTTTATTTTATCTAATAATTCTCCTACTTCCGGTTGTGTGAACTCATAGAGAGCCTTATTAAGAATATTCTTTAATTGTTTCTTACCAATAACCTCGTTGATATAATCAAATCCAGACGGTAATATTTCATTGAAAGATATTCTACCTACCGTAGTTTGTATTGGTTGACCACCTACTTTCTCTTCTCTTCTTATTTCAACTAATTCTCTAAGAGAGATTTGCTTATGATCATAGGCAGCTACAGCTTCATTAAATGTACGGAATACCTTTATATCACCAGTACTATTGTCAACTAAAGTTGTGTAATAAATACCTAATACCATATCCTGAGAAGGTGCGGAAGATGGGCTTCCATCAGAAGGTTTGATAAGGTTATGATCAGAAATCATCAACTCACCAGCTTCTCTAACAGCTTCTTCAGACAGAGGTACGTGTACCGCCATCTGATCTCCGTCGAAGTCAGCATTAAATGGACTACATACCATCGGATTTAATTGAATAGCCTTACCTTCAATTAGAACTGGTTTGAACGCTTGAATACTCAATCTATGTAAGGTTGGAGCTCGGTTTAACAATACATATCGATGTTCGATTACTTCATCCAAAATATCCCAAACCACATCAATTCCCTGCTCTATAAGTCGTGTAGCACTTCTAATGTTGTGAGCGTATTCATCTTCTATCAATCTATTGATAATAAATGGTTTAAATAGCTCTAAAGCCATAGTCTTCGGGATACCACATTCATTAATCTTGAGATTTGGTCCAACAACAATCACAGAACGAGCTGAGTAATCAACACGTTTTCCAAGAAGATTCTGTCTGAAACGGCCCTGCTTACCTTTAAGAGAATCAGCTAAAGACTTAAGTGCTCTTTTTTGTCCTGTTGAGGCAACTGTTGTTGACTGACCTTTACGCATTGAATTGTCGATTAAAGCATCTACAGCTTCTTGTAACATCCTCTTTTCATTACGTACGATGACTTCAGGAGCTCTTTGGGACATCAGTTTTTTGAGACGATTGTTTCTGTTAATAACTCTTCGATACAAATCATTAAGATCAGAAGTAGCAAATCTTCCACCATCTAGTGCGACCATAGGTCTCAAATCTGGTGGGATAACTGGTAATCTAGTTAAGAACATCCACTCCGGACGTACACCAGCTTGATGTAATCCTCCCAAAAATCTTATTTTCTTCATTATTTTTTGAGCTTTTACACCATCGGATACCTCCAATTCTTTTTCTAAATTAGCTAATTCTTGTTTCAAATCTATGCTAGCAAAAATGTTGCGTAAAACTTCAGAACCTGTTTCAGCTTTAAAAATAGGGGCAAACTTCATAGACATAAGTCTATAGTCTATCTCAGATAAGATGTTCCACTTACTTAATGAGTTTAAAAAGTCTAGATTTTGCTGCTTTGAGTCTTGTAATTCTTGCAAGGCTTGCTCACTATCATTACCAGCATCTATTAAATCCTTGAGCTTTTGTTTGTACTCTGATTCAACCTGTTTAAGATACTCTTTTTTTAGAGATTCATCTACTTCAGTAATAATATAACTGGAGTAATACACAACCTTCTCAACATCAGATAAAGTCTGATCTAGTACAAGTGAAATTCTACTTGGAATATTTCTAAGAAACCAAATATGTGAGACTGGAATAGCCAATTCAATATGTCCCATTCTTTCTCTTCGAACTGAAGATTTGGTTACTTCTACTCCACATTTATCACAAACAATTCCTTTATATCGAATTCTTCTATATTTACCACAGGAACATTCGTAATCTCTAACTGGGCCAAAAATTTTTTCAGAGAACAATCCGTCTTTTTCAGCTTTCTGAGTTCTATAGTTGATTGTTTCTGGCTTAGTCACCTCTCCAGAAGACCATGCCAATATATCGTCTGGAGAAGCCAAAGTTAATTGAATTGAATCAAAGTCAACCACATTCATAGATATGGTCTCTTTTGCATTGTTTGGGGTAATTTGATTATTCATAGAGATATCTTATTAAATGATGATTATTCTGATTCTGATTCAGTTTCTAGGATTTCTTTAGCATTTTTAAGAGCTACATTAATTCCCAATCCCTTTAATTCATTTACAAGCACATGGAAAGAAGATGGAATATAAGGTGCTTGAATCTTTTCTCCCTTAATAATAGATTCATAGGCCTTGGATCTACCAACCACATCGTCTGATTTTATTGTCAACATTTCTTGTAACATATGGGATGCTCCATAACCCTCGAATGCCCAGACTTCCATTTCTCCTAGTCTCTGACCTCCCATTTGGGCTTTTCCTCCTAATGGCTGTTGAGTGATCAAAGAATAAGGTCCAGTCGATCGCATATGCAACTTATCTTCAATCAAATGATTTAATTTCATCACGTACATAACTCCCACTGTGGTCTTTTCTCTATAAGGTTCTCCTGTTTTACCATCATAAAGTTGGATTTTTCCATCTTCTGGTAAATTAGCCTCACGAAGTAATTCTTTAATCTTATCCAAACTAACACCATCTAAAGCTGGAGTTGCTACTTTCATACCTAAAGCAGAAACTGCAAGACCTAAATGAGTTTCATAAACCTGACCGAGATTCATACGGGAGGCAATACCAAGAGGGGTTAGCAATATATCCAAAGGAGTACCATCAGATGAGAAAGGCATATCTTCCTGAGGTAAAATTTTAGCGATAACTCCTTTATTTCCGTGCCTACCAGCTAACTTATCTCCAACGCTGACTTTTCTTAAGTGAACCACGCTAACCTGAACTCTTTTGATAACTCCACTAGGCAATTTATCTCCATTTGCTCTACTGAATATTTTAACACCTACAACCTTTCCTTGATGACCATTTGGCATTTTGAGAGAAGTATCCTTAACTTCTCGAGATTTCTCACCAAAAATAACTCTCAACAATCTTTCCTCAGCAGTAAGGTCAGTCTCACCTTTAGGACTAATCTTACCTACCAAAATACTTCCTGCCTTAACAGTTGCTCCAATTCTCACAATACCCTCGGCATCTAAATCTTTCAGTCTTTCCTCAGAAACATTAGGAATATCTCTAGTTACTTGTTCTTCTCCTAGTCTAGTATCAGATACATCAATTGAGAAATCTTCAATGTGAACTGAGGTAAATATATCGTCTTTTACCAATCTATCTGAGATTATAATAGCATCCTCAAAGTTATTTCCTTCATAAGACATGAATCCCACTCTCAAGTTCTGACCAAGTGCCAATTCACCATCTTGCATAGAAGAACCATCGGCAAGTAAATCACCTCTTTTTACCTTTTGACCAGGAAGACATTTAATCTTCTGGTTAACGCTAGTATAAGCATTAGACTTTAAGAATTTAGTAAGCTCAAATCTAGTTCTTTTTTTAGATTTATCAGATTCAAACACAATGTGAGAGGCATCTGCTTCAATCACAACTCCGTCTTCTGGGGCAACAATTAGCTGTCCACTATAAATAGCGGCTTCTCTTTCCATACCAGTTCCTACCATTGGAGAGTCGCATTTAATTGATGGCACTCCCTGCTTCTGCATGTTTGAACCCATCAAAGCTCTAGCAGAGTCATTGTGCTCCACAAAAGGAATTAAAGATGTAGAGACAGAGATTAGTTGCTTTGGAGAAACATTAATAAACTCAATATCTTCTCTTTCAGCAATAATAACATTGCTGTCTTTACGAGCTATGATACGATCGTTTTTGATATACCCATTATCATCCAACTCAACAACTGCTGAAGCAATTACATATTTTTTCTCCTCTGCAGCATCAAAGTATACAACTTCATCTGTTACCCTACCTTTGACAACTTTTTTAAACGGAGTTTCCAAGAACCCATAATCATTAATATGCGCATAAGTTGCAAGTTGACCAATCAAACCAATATTAGGTCCTTCAGGAGTAGCAATTGGACAAATTCTACCGAAGTGAGTCGGGTGAACATCTCTAACTTCAAACCCAGCCCTGTCTCTTGCAAGACCATTTGGACCTAAAGCCGAGACTCTTCTTTTGTGTTCAAGCTCAGACAAAGTATTAATCTGATCCATGTATTGAGAAAGCTGGCTAGAGGAGAAAAACTCATGAATAGCAGCAACCAGTGGTCTAGCATTAATAACGCTTGTTGGTGTGATCGATTGAGGATCAGCGGTGCTCATTCTATCTTTTATAATTTTCTCCATTCTAGAAAAACCAACTCTAGCTCGTTCCTGCACCAACTCTCCTATTAATCTAACCCTCCTATTACTTAGATTATCAATATCATCAGCAACAGCATTAGGATTATTATTCAACCTGATAATTTCTTTAACAATGGATATAAAATCAGAAATTTGCAAAACTCTATGCTTTGGATCTTCAGTTAGATCAACTCCTAGTCTTTCATTAACTTTATACCTACCAACCTTACCAAGATCATATCGGCTAAAGTTGAAAAACATACCCTCAATTAATTGTTTAGCATTATCATCTGTTGCCAAATCTCCTGGTCGAATTCTTCTATAAACTTCTACAAAACCACTCTTCTGGTCGCGAGCAGCATCTTTTGTAATGGTTTCACGAATAAATTTCACACTACCTGTATCAACATCAGCAAAAGTAGAAATTAAGTCATTATCTTTTGCTAAACCAAAGGCTCTCAATAAAGATGTCAAAGCAACCTTACGCTTACGATCAATTTTAACCCACATCACACCTGAACCATCTGTCTCAATCTCAATCCAAGCCCCACGAGTAGGAATCAATTTAGCACCAAAATACCTTTTATCCCTAGTGATATTTTCAGTAAAGAAAACTCCGGGAGACCTTAAAATCTGAGCAATAATAACTCGCTCTGTTCCATTGATTATAAAAGTTCCCCTTTCAGTCATTAAAGGAATATCCCCTAAGAAAACCTCTTGGGTATTCTTTTTGTTAGTAGCATTGTTGATGAGGGTAATTTTCGCTCTAAGTGGAGCTTCAAAAGTAACGTTTTTAACTCTAGATTGAACTTCAGATAATTTAGGCTCGTCTATTCTGTAACCAGAAAATTCTAATCTATATTCAGATCCAGTCCAGTCTAATACAGGGTAATGTTCTTCGAACAAATCTCTAAGTCCTTCTTGTAGGAACCACTTATATGATGCAAGTTGTGGCTCTATCAAATTAGGTAGATCAAGGTCAATAGCTGGTTTAAAGAACACTCTCTGATTTTTTGGCATATGCATTCTGTTATCTAATAAATATCAAATTTATCCCTACAGAAATATTAGTAATAAACAAAAAATAAGCAAAGGTTATCCCGTTACTTTAAAATTTACTTATTTCTAATATCTGTATTATCATCAAATTCGACAATATCTATAATTAATATAAAAACCCATCATCACTCATCCATCCCATGAATTATACACCTAAATTTGAATCTAGTCAATATCTTGTATGAGATTAGTACTTCGCAAACACGAAGTCAAGTAATTGGTAGGAATAGTATAGTTTAAGAGGGAAGTTAGGGTTAACTAATAAATATTCAATATACCATGAAGAAAGTATAGCATTAAGAGTATTTATATTACTATACATAAATACTCTAGAGAATATAGT
>JBEDBC010000020.1:0-5402 GCA_041177485.1 Candidatus Parcubacteria bacterium
TACTAGATTCTGAGACTCCGAATCGGACTTAAAAGCAAATTTATCTAATCTTTTATTATCTATATGAGTCAGAGTGGAGCTAATATCTAGAATTGTATCCTTATTAGACCGGAATATACCACTAATTGTCCAGTATTCTTGAGATTGGAAGGCTTCAATTTCTCTTTCTCTATCTACAATTAACCGCAAAGCCACCGACTGCACTCGCCCTGCGGAGAGACCGCGCTGGACTTTTTGCCATAAAAAGGGAGATAATTTGTACCCTACCAAGCGATCTAGAGCTCGCCGAGCTTGCTGCGCATCTACCAAATTCAAATCTATATATCTAGGGCTCGCCAAAGCCTCTTTGATAGCTGACTCTGTAATCTCATGGAATACCATTCGCTTAGCTGAGCTAGGTTTTAATTTCAAAATATGAGCCAAATGCCAAGAAATAGCCTCCCCCTCTCGGTCTTCATCAGTTGCCAGAATAACCTCCTCACTACTTTTGGCTAATTTTTTGAGCTCGGTGACAGTCTTTTTAGCTTTAGCTGGGATTTCATAAGTAATCTGGAAATCCTTAGACGGATCAACCCCAATTTTAGATTTAGGCAAATCCCGAATATGTCCCATCGAAGACTTGACTACATAATCCTTACCCAAGAATCTAGCAATGGTTTTAGCCTTAGTCGGCGACTCCACAATAATCAAAGCTTTTGACATAAAAAATTATATTTAATTATTAAGTAGTCTATATTGAATTTCTATTTTAGTCAACAGGGGTAAGAAAAAAGCCCGCACACTATGGTAGGTGTACGGGCGGTTGTGGATGTTGCCTGAGAGGTTCAGGCGGCGGATGAACGCCGACGGACCATTTGATGACCGTGATGCCGACGAGGACGAGTCAAAGCAGCATCGGGGATCGAGATCTTCTCGACCCTCTCGGTGTAGAGCCGACCATCCTCGGTTAGGATGGCCTCCAAGGAGACGAAGTCTCCCTTACTTAGGTACGGAGAATCAACGAAGTCAACGGTGACAAAGTGCTGTCCGCAGACTTGCACGGCCACAGATCGACCATAATTCTCGTCGCACCACACCTTATGGCACACCTCACCACGAATGGAGAAGTAGTTATCCCCCTCAGGGAGGTCATCCTGAGCCTCGGAGTTATCAGGATCCAGAATACTGGGTTTCCATACCCCGATCACCTCAAATGAGGTTACGAAGCCATCTTTTGTTCGCGGATAAACCGTGAATATGGCTTCTTCTTGACCTTTCTTGATAAGTTTTTGGACAAGTCCATAAACCTTATCCCCTAGAATAAGAGACTTACCATGGAAGTTTCCAGTCAAAGTAATTGTCCCGGATGGGTCAATCACACCATTCAAGAGTCCGATTGATCTGACCTGAAGGGGATGGTCAGGCTCACCGATGGGATGAAGGCGAGGGGCTTTTTGTTGAACGAGCGACATTGCCTTAAGGCTATGTTTACGGACTTACTTATACCACATTTTATAAATTTTGTCAATACTTATTGATAAAAATTTCTCGCATCTCTCTGGCGGTTTGTGTCCAATCAAAGTCTAGACTTCTCTGTAGACCTAGTTTACTGTAGTGATTATGCAAGTTATTATCTGTCAGTATATTATATATTATGTCGCTCAGTTCCAGCTTGTCATAAGGGGAGGTTTTGTAAGCTGAGTTCAAGACTATCTCTGGGAAGACGGAATTATTGGCGACTATAGTAGGAGTACCAGAGGCCATTGCTTCTAATGGCGGGAAGCCAAAACCTTCATACAAAGACGGGTATACGAAGACTCTGGCTAATTTATAGACTATAGGCTTATCTAGTATATCCACAAATCCGATTCTAAAAATCCTATCTCTAAAAGGTGAATTATCTATACTTTGGTGAATTTGTTTATATAACCAGCCATTGACTCCAGCGATTACCAGTTTGACCTCTTTGTCCTTGGTAGCTATTCGCTCAAAGGCTTGGATTAGTAATTGTATATTTTTCCTAGGCTCAATAGTACCTAGATACAAAATATATCTATTTGGTAAATTATATTTTTGCTTGACTTTATCTATAGCTGATTGACCAAGTTTTTTTCTAAATAGTGGGTCAATTCCTGAGTAAATCACTTTTATTTTCTCACCCTTCACTCCATATATATCTATTAAGTCCCTCTTGGTCGATTCTGAGACAGCTATAATAGTATTAGCTCGGTCTAATAATTTGTCTATGCCTATATATTTATGCCAGAGTCTCATCTTTTGAGAGAACACTTCCGGTAGAACACGAATTGATACATCATGTACAGTCAAAATCAGCTCCGCCTCCGGGCTCAAAGCTGTAATATTCCAATTTGGCATCCAGACTTTATCTGGTTTTTGGCTAAAAGTTTTATCCAGATATGGTCTATTTAGAGTTTTAAGAGATAAGTTCAATACTCTATTTGGATATTGTAGCCAATTATTTTGTACCCCTGCAATCTCAGATTTTTGTTTTATCCCAGTAGCCAAAAACTCTAAATCAAGATCACTATATTGGCTAAGAGATTGAATGATATGCTGAGTATATTCTCCCACACCTCCCTTAAATCCGTCCGTAATACCGCGGGCATCTATACCTATTCTCATTTTTTCCAATAATGTTGTTTTATAGCTGCTACGCTAATACCTAAGGCAAGAGCTAACAGCCCACTACCTAAAGCAAATAATAATGGATTATAATCTACTTTTCTAATAACTGGAGTTCCTACAAAAATATTATAATCTTTAATTCCTCGAGTATCCATGTATGAGCTTATACTGCTTGAGATTGAATCCGTCAAAGTAGCTCCCAGTTCAACTTCTTTCACTCCAAATCGTACTTCCACCACGCTAGCTGAAACTTGTTCAGGAGTAAATACCCGCCTAAAATCTTTGACTGACAATTTGTTTATATCTGATTTATCAGCGTTCCTCAACACATCTTCCACAAAATCTGGAGTTACAAACCAACTAGCCACACTTTTACCAAATAACTCAGTAGCTTGGATGGCATAATACCCATCATAAGTATAGAATTGCCCAGTATCATTAGTCTTCCGCTCAATATTGAGAGCCAAAGACACATCATAAGATACTGGCATTAGTTTTGTGATTGCTAAACCGACACTAACTCCTATTACAACTATAATTGCAAGGAAAAACAGATTTTGCTTGAAAAACTTTCTATATATATTCATAAAAATTTATTAACTATATCTACATAATATCATACTCTGTCAAAAATTTGTAGAAGTTTTGTTTAAAAGAATCTTTAGAGAATTTTTGAGCATAATTGTGAATATAATTAGAATCAAATTTCATTGTCTCAAATTTATCTATAGCCTGATTGACTGAGTTAGCATTTTGCTCATCAAAAAATATACCAGTTTTAGCATCTTCCACAGTCTCTAAAGCCCCCCCTCTACCGTAAGCAATGACAGGCTTACCTGCTGCCATAGCTTCTACTGGGACTATCCCGAAGTCATCTTCTGACGCAAATACAAAGGCCTTACATTCTCTAAATTCTCTCTGAGCCTCTTCATCACTAAGCCTACCTAAGAATTTGATATTATTTTTACCTTGAGCGATTTTCCTTAATTTTTCTTCATCTGGACCTGATCCAACTAAGTGTAATTCTTTACCATTTTGAGCAAAAGCCTCCACTACAATATCATAATGCTTATAAGGTAAAAATCTACCCAGCATAAGATAATATTCACCTTTAGACTCAGAATCAAATTCCACTTCAGTATTAACAGGTGGATATAAAACTTTAGCTGGCATCCGATAATATTTATTGATTCTTTTAGCTACATTATGAGAATTAGCTAAATAGTAATCTACTCTATCTGATGACAATTTATCCCAAAGACGAATATAATTCATTGCAAATGGGAGTAAATTCTTTACACCTGTTACATAATTAAACTCCTGAAAATGCCTATGATAATCATCCCAAGCATACCTCATTGGAGTATGACAATAGCAAATATGAATAGCATCTGGTCTAGTAATCACACCTTTGGTATAACTATTAGAGGAGGATATGACCAAATCATAGGCTGTCAAATCTAAATCCTCAACTGCCATGGGCATCAAAACTGGGAACAATCTATGATTAGTTTTGGCGAACGGTAAATTTTGCAAAAAAGAAGTACGGATTTTCTTATCGCTAAAAGCTCCATATAATTGCTCAGGATCATAAATCAAAGTATAAATTGGAGCCTGAGGGAACATCTCCGAAAAAACCTCCAAAACTCTTTCAGCGCCCCCATATTGCACCAAATAATCATGCACCAAAGCTACTCTCATAATACAAAACTTTTTAATCTATTTATAGTATGCCCTTTTTATAAATTTTCGTCAATTATGCTCCGATTATAGCCCCGATGATAAAAGCTATACTAGCCGACACCCCGCCCAAAAATAAAGTTTCACCTAAGGCTCGTACTAGACCATAACCTACAACTTTCCACCTCAATAAGCCAAGAAGAATGAGTGAGGTAAGAACTCCTGTTATAGATAATAGGAAAGCTTGGGTAGGGTCTGGCACTCTTACTACAAAAGGAATAAGAGGAATAAATCCAAAAAAAATAAAAGAAATAAAAGTGGCCAAAGCCGAGAATACTGGGCTACTTTCTCCCGGATTAGGAATGCCATGATACTCTCTCATTAGCCACTCTATACCAAATTCTGGGTTTTTATGGAATAATTGCATAATTTCTTTAGCATCACTTTTACTAAAACCCTTATCCACTAGTTTATCTTGAATTCTCTTACTAAAAGATTTACTACTATGCTCTAGATGTTTGATTTCTTTTTGATAAGTTGTATTGTATAAATCATCTTGCGACCTAATAGACATATAGTCCCCTAATCCCATAGACACCGCATCGGAGAAAAGATTAGCTAAACCAAACAAAACGACCGCTCCCATAGTCAATCCCATCATATCTGAACCAGTAGCATTCGCCCCGGTAAAACCCGCCACCACCGCAAAAGTAGTCACAATCCCGTCACTACCACCATATACAATTTCTCTCAAGTATTGCTGAGAGATATATTCTCTCACTTTCAAACGATATCTTCTCCACCGTCGCCAAATTCCAGCCATAAGTTTATGTTTAATTATATAAATAGTATAACATACTTTATATGTAATATAATAGTCTAATAATAAATTAGTATAGAATATTGTCCTCCTTTGGATAGGACAGATAGTTGAACTTATTGTCTCCCTTTGGAGGGAGTACCCGCAATAGACTGAAAGTCTGGGAAAGGGGTCGGGAAAACGGGAGTTTTCCCGTAGAGGAAGGTTGGGAAACCGTGAGGTTTCACAGGAGCAAATCCCATTTGCGACGGGAGAGGGTGGCTAAATGTGAAATAAT
>JBEDBC010000021.1:0-2673 GCA_041177485.1 Candidatus Parcubacteria bacterium
TACAGATAACAATAATATGTTTGGGGCGATTGAATTTTATGAAAAAGCTACGAAAGCTAATATAAAACCAATTCTGGGACTATCTTTATCTGTATCTAGTTATAATAATTCAACCATAAAACCCTACTCTATAACACTTTTAGCGAAATCTTATACTGGTTATAAAAATCTGATTAAACTTGCTTCTCTTGCCAGACTTAACTCTGATAAAATAGTCTCAATATCCGAGCTAGAGACTTATTCAGATGACTTAATTTGTTTATCTGGTGATTATAAATCTGAATTAGCAGAATACTTACTCCAAAATTCAAACAATATTCAAGCTTGGGTAGAGTTTTATTCTAAAATTTTTAGGGATAATTTGTATTTAGAAATTTTACCTCTTATCAATACTCCAGATCAGCTTAAGGTAAATAAGCTACTGATTGAATTGGGTAAAGCAAATAATATACCAATAGTTTTAACAACACAAAGCCTATATCTAGAGTCTAAACAAAGAACTGCACATGATATAATGCTAGCTATAAAAAACAAAACTAATATTCAAAATCCTGACAGAGTTACAGTCGCACATGAAGATTATTCACTAAAATCTGCTGAGGAAATATACTCTTTAGCTCAAACATTGAGTATACCAAAAGAAGCTCTTACTAATACCAAAGTTATTGCTGATAAATGTAATGTCGAGATTCCACTTTATCAAATTCAGCTCCCTAAATTTGAAGTTCCACCTCTTAAATCAGGGGAGATTTTAGACAATGAGACCTATCTAAGATTTTTATGTGAAGAGGGAATCTCAAAAAGATACAAGGGCCAAGATCATGCTCCAATCAAAGAAAGATTAGAATATGAGTTTGGAGTTATCAAAAATGCTGGTTATATTGATTATTTTCTCATAGTATCAGACTTTATTACTTGGGCCAAAAATAATGGGGTTTTAGTCGGTCCAGGTAGGGGTTCAGCTGCGGGCAGCTTAGTAGCTTATTTATTAGCTATTACAGATATTGACCCTCTCGCCTATCAACTCCTTTTTGAGAGATTCTTGAACCCGGCTCGCGTCTCTATGCCCGATATAGATATTGACTTTCAGGATAATAAACGAGAATTGGTACTGAATTATGTAGCTCAAAAATATGGTCAGGACCATGTGGCCCAGATTTGTACTTTTGGTACAATGGCTGCCAAGGCAGCAATTAGAGATACTGGAAGAGCTCTAGGATATTCTTACGGATTATGTGATTCCATTGCCAAATTAATTGACCAGAAAACTATATCTAAGTCTCTTACTAACTCTAGAGAACTCAGAAGTCGCTATGAACAAGAGGAAAAAGTCGCTACTTTAATTGATACCGCACAAGAATTAGAAGGCTCCATCCGACACACCTCCACCCATGCTTGTGCAGTGGTAATATCTCCTCAAAAACTCACTAATTATACTCCGCTACAAATATCTGAATCTGGAGGTAAGACATCTATCACAACACAGTACGAGATGCACGCTATTGAAGATTTGGGACTACTTAAAATGGACTTTTTAGGTCTTTCTAACCTTTCCACAATTGAATCAACCTTAAATTTGATTGAGTATCAAACTGGCACTAAAATAGATATCAACAATCTAAAAACAGATGATAAATTAACTTATAAATTATTCCAAAAAGGGCAAACCACAGGAGTATTTCAGTTCGAATCGCAAGGAATGAAGAAAGCTCTAATCGGACTTAAGCCTTCCGAATTTGATGATTTGATTGCGATGGTATCCCTTTACAGACCAGGGCCGATGGAGCTAATCCCAACCTATATTGCTCGCAAACATGGCAAAGAGGAGGTTAAGTATTTACATCCAAATTTAGAAGCAATTCTAAAGCCAACTTATGGGATTATGATTTACCAAGAGCAGCTGATGCAAGCCTCGCAGGCAGTGGCTGGATTTTCTTTACCAGAGGCTGATACCTTGAGAAAAGCAGTTGGTAAAAAGATTAAAGAATTGATGGAAGAACAAAAAATCAATATCATTGAAGGCACCGTCAAACAAGGTATACCAAGAGAAATTGGGGAAAAACTATGGGAGTTAATCGAACCATTTGGAGATTATGGATTTAATAAGTCTCATGCCGCTTGTTACGCTATGATAGCTTATCAAACTGCTTATCTCAAAGCTCATTATCCCCTACAATTTATGATTGCTCTACTCAATAGCGATGCCAAAGATATGGCAAGAATAGCTATAGATATAAATGAAGCCAGGCAATTAGGTCTTACTGTAAAACCACCAGGAGTGAATACTAGTCAAGCTAATTTTACTGGGACAGATACTACTATATTCTATGGCCTGGGAAGCATCAAAAATATGAGTAGTAACTTAGCTGAATATATTGAGCAGGAGAGAAAAGAAAATGGTCAATTTAAGTCATTAGAAGATTTCCTAACCAGAATACCTGCTAAAGAACTCAATAAAAAGAATTTAGAAGCCCTGGTAAAAGCCGGAGCTTTAGATGAATTTGAACCAAGATATATCCTAATTCATAACTTAGATAATATTTTAGCCTTTATCAAAACTCTGGCCAATCAAAATACTGCCAATATTCCTCAAAATTCTTTATTCGGAGCAACGGTTAGCACTAAACCAAGTTTAGAATTAGAGAATATAGAAGCTAATTCGACTGAGAATTT
>JBEDBC010000022.1:0-4901 GCA_041177485.1 Candidatus Parcubacteria bacterium
CATAATCCAAAATAATGCAAGTGTTGGGAGGAGATTTCTAAACCCAATAATTAATAATCCCAAAAGCTGTGATGAGTGTGAAAGCTATGGTATTGATTAAAATTCCTATTTGTCCAGCTTGTTTGAAAGCTTGCCAAGAAGAATATATCCAAAATGGTTGAGCTAGCAAACTAAGTACAAGGCTTATCTGAGGGAATTTTAATGCCAAAGCTAATTGTCCTCCTAATGTGAATGTTGGTAGTAAAAATTGAGATAAAATATTAAATACTTTTTTTGATTGCATAGTATATATATTTATTAAAGCATTGTAAGTATAGCATAGATTCGATTAAAATATTAGATATGCTATAATATATCCAATCTTATCAATAATTAGTGAAAGTATATGTCTGAGAGATTTTTGCCTTATGCGGCGGTATGGGTGATTCTGTATAATAATAAAAAAGAGTTGTGTCTATTAAGAAGGTTTAATACGGGTTATATGGATGGGACTTATACCGTACCAGCGGGACATCTGGAGAAAGGTGAAAGTCTCAAACAAGGAGCTCATCGTGAGGCTCTGGAAGAGATTGGAATTAGTATTATAGAGAGTAAATTAGTGCATACGGCTTATCGTGAGAGAAGGAATGACAGAATTTATATTGATTTATTTTTTGAAGTTTTAGATTATACGGGAGAGGTTAATAATACTGAACCCGATAAATGTGATGAGATTATCTGGGTTAGTCAAGATAATTTGCCTTCTGCTATGGCTCCTAGCTTGAGATTTGCTCTGGAGTCTATATTCCGTGGGGAGATTTATTCGGAATATGTGGAGTAAATTTGATATATGAAAATAGATGTAGTTAAAAAGACTATTGAGACTTATGAACAAATGGCTGATTTGTATAATAGTTTATATCCTGATGTAAATAAGGATAATATAGACTTTTTTATTGATAAACTTAATGGAGATAAAATTTTAGATATTGGTTGTGGTAGCGGTAGAGATGCTGAATATTTTGTAAGTAAAGGATTGGATGTTACTGGAATTGATTTGAGCAATAGATTTATAGAAATATCTAAGGCTAAAGTACCAAATGCTCAATTTATTAAGATGGATATGCGAAATATTAATTTTCCTGTCAATTCTTTTGATGGAATATGGTTAATGGCCTCTCTTTTACATATTCCTAAGCTAGAGATTAAAAATACTGTAATAAAATTTAGAGAAGTATTAAAAACTAATGGAATTGTATATATTAGTGTGAAGTTAGGTGAGGGAGAAAGATTTGTTAAAAAAGATAGATATAAAGGTTTAGAAAAGTTTTTTGCCTTTTATACTGAATCTGAAATAGCTGATTTATTAGAAAATTGTGGATTTGAGATTATAAAATTATCTTTATATAAAGTACCAAAACAAGATACTTGGATTGATGTTTTTGCGATCAAGAAATAGAGTATTTTATTAAAATACATAATACCCAAAAATTTTTTAGAACTATCCACCTCCGGTCCCTCCCAAAATAAATTATGGGAGGGACCACCTCCTCCGAAGGAGGACAGTTATTTTGTCTCCCTTTGGAGGCTTTAAGTCCATCCTATATTTATTTAGAAGGTGGGTATCCGTTAGGCCGGAGGTGGATATTTATAAAAATTATATATAAAAAAGAAAAAACCTCCCTTCAGTCGTTGGGAGGTAGGTTTGTACCAAGATCTTCAAGCATTGTCAATCCAATGTTTGGATCTGGAGGAGATGCACCATCCAGATTAAATACTATAGTCAACTCTGTCATCGCAGACCTGACTTTTTGTTTTCTCTGTTCGATTATTTCTGTGGAGAATCTATCATAATCTTTATGGTTATGTACTAACCATTTAAGGTTTTCAAATAATTCATGGATAATTATCCAGACTTTATGAAAGTCCATTGTCAAAATGATTGATAAACAGCATAAAAATTATATTATATATATATATATTAGTCAACATGATTATCAAATATACTTCAGTTTTGATTCTATCCACCCCCGTCTTTCAGACTTCCCCCTCCTAAGGGGGACAAAAGCTCAAGTTACCAAAACACTCCACCCCGTCCAGCAAAGCTGTCCACCCCTCAAGAGGGGAATTTTATATCTACCTCCGATTCTTAAAGGCAGCGATGAGGGTGTCTTGATCGACATATTCGAGTAATGTGCCATTGGCGAGTCCCCTACCGAGGCTACTGATATTGCCTTTGAATTCTTTTAGCTGTTGTCTAATATATTGAGCGGTTCTATCTCCTTGGGCGGTGGGGCTGGTGGCAATTATGATATCTTGTATATGTTCGGTTTTGATTCTATGTAATAATTCTGTGATATGTAAATCTTCTGGTTGGGAGGCTTTGAGGGGATCTATCACTCCCCCGAGTACATGGTATCTGCCATTATAGACTTCAGTCCTCTCAATTTGTAAAATATCCTCAGCATACTCTACTATACAAATACTGCCAGTGTCCCTGATCTCATTGTTACAAATAGAGCAAATCTCTCCTTCAGCTGTATTATAACAAATCCTACATTGTCTGACTAAAGTTTTGATTTTATGTATTTCTTTAGCTAACTTGGTAAGATAAGTTTGGTCTTGATTGATTAGCCAATAAGCGTATCTAGTAGCAGTTTTCCTGCCTACTCCAGGGAATTGTCTTATATCTTCTATTAGCTCATTGACTGAAGCAGGTGGTGTAATTTTACGATTCATAGCTATTCATTGTTTTGTTGGTGTCTGTAGTCAAGGTTGACAAAGGTAGCGTATTCTTTTTTGAAACCTAAGGTAACTTTACCGATAGGTCCGTTTCTTTGTTTGGCTATATGTATTTCAGCTATTCCTTTTCTTTCAGTATCTGGGTTTTCTCGCTCTTCTCTATAAATAAACAATACTACATCAGCATCTTGCTCAATAGACCCGGACTCTCTCAGGTCAGACAGTCTTGGGATTTGAGGAGAACGACTTTCTACGGAACGGGATAACTGGGATAGCGCTATAACTGGGACATTAAATTCACGAGCTAAACCTTTGAGTGACCTAGATATTTCGGATACCTGCTGAACCACATTATCTGTTCTGAGACTTGATTCCATTAATTGCAGATAGTCTATTACAATCAGTCCTAGCTCATCTACTTCCGCCATAATTCTTCTAAGAATAGCTCTCATTTTCATCACACTACTCCCTGGACTATCTTCTATGAATAATTTGGACTTAGATAAAGAATCAAGAGCTGGAGCTAATAATTCAAAGTCTTGCGGGTGTAATTTACCGGTTTTCATCTTGAATAAATCTACCTTGGCCTCAGAGCTAATCAAGCGGTCTACTACTTCTTCTTTGGACATCTCTAGACTAAAAAATACCGCTCCTTTGCCTGATGTAATAGCTACATTTTTAATAATTTCAAGAGCAAGAGATGTCTTTCCAACTGAGGGACGAGCTGCTAATATAACTAAATTCGAAGGTTGTAATCCTCCTAGAGCGTTATCTAGGGCATCAAAGCCAGTTTTGACTCCTTTCATCCCGATACCATTGTTGTGGACATCATCAATTCTATCAAAAGCATCATGCAAGGCATCGCTCATCCTGACATATTCTTGTTTGACGACTTTCTGAGCTACACTGAATACGGCTTGTTCAGCCTGGTCTAATACTTGGTCAATTTCTTGATTTTCATCAAAACCTAGCTCTACAATAGAGGATCCCACTGCAATAAGTTTTCTCAAAGTAGACTTATGTTTGACTGTGTATGCATAGTGTTCTATATGAGCAGAGGATGGTACTAAATCTACTAAATAGGCTAAATATTCCTCTCCCCCAACCTCTTCTAGCTTTTCAATTAATTCTAATTTATGGCTAACGGTTAACAAATCTATTGGCTCCTTACGATTAAATAATTCTAATATCATCTGGTAAATTAGACCGTTTTTTTCATAATAAAAATCCTCTGGTGTCAAAATATCTACAATTTTTATCAAAACATCAGAATCAATCAAAATAGCTCCCAAAACAGATTCCTCCATGTCCACTGCTTGAGGTGGTATTTTATTATGTATGGATGGGGTTTTATCTTTATAATCTTTAGTTGATTTTCTTGTTGCTGCCATAAATCTTACATTTCATCTAGAGTCTGAATTGTTAATAAACCTAAACCTGAACTTATTACAATATTGACTCTTTCTATTAGATATAATTTATTATTTTTGGCTATGGAGTCTGATTCCTTAAGGATCTGATTAGTATGATAATATGAGTTTATCATCTCAGCTAGTTCATATAAATAGTGAGCTATAAAGGCAGGATCATATTCTTTAGCAGCTTGATCTCTAATTTCAGGGAATTTAGCTAACTTCATTATAATATTTTGCTCAGCTAAATTATAATCTACTTCCTGATTATATTCTGGAGTAATACCAGATTTATTTAGTATGGATTGAAGACGAGCATAGGTGTAGAGTATATATGGACCAGTTTTTCCTGTCAGGCTAATTGAAGAGTTTATATCAAAAACTATATCTTTTTTGGTAGAAATTGCCAATATATAATACATATAGCTAGCTCTGGCAATAACATCCACTCTTCTTGACACCTCTTCTGGGTTTAATTGGGTGTCTTTAAAATAAATTTCTCTTACCCTATCTTCGATTTCTTGGATTAAAGGATCTGCGTTGACTATGGTTCCCTTTCTAGAGCTCATTTTACCTTCTGGGAGCCTAAATAGCCCGTAACCAATATGGTAGAGACCATCTTGTTTTATCCCCAACTGTTGAGAAACAGCAAATAGTTGCTGAAACTGCAAGTTTTGAGAAAAATCTGTAATATAGATTAAATTATCAGCGTTATAACATTTTGATTGCTCTGATAATCTATATTTTAATAAGGCTAAATCTTGGGTT
>JBEDBC010000023.1:0-4393 GCA_041177485.1 Candidatus Parcubacteria bacterium
ATCATCGCTAATTATAGTTACAGTGTCTCCCAGCTTGACTTCTGGCACATCTGAGACATCTATGGTAGTAATATTCATACTAACTCTACCAATAATAGGGCAGAGAACTCCCTTTATCTCAACCTGACCTTTATTAGACAATCTCCTGTCTATACCTTCAGCATATCCAGCTGGTATGGTAGCGATTAGCATATCTCGGGGAGCAACAAAAGTATCATTATAACCAACTGTATCACCTTTAGAAATCTTTTTGACCCCGCTGATTATAGTCTGCATAGACAGGGCCGGCTTGAGTTTGATTTTATCATTATTAGCCAGACTAATGCCATATAGTCCTAAGCCCAATCTAACTAAATTATGAGTATTCGTATCAGTATGTAAGACGCCAGCTGTAGCTGAGATGTGAGAATAGTTGGTCTTTGGGAAATTCTGCATAATTATATCCCGAGCTTTAGACCAATTTTTAATTTGCTTGGACACAGATTTACTCTCAATATTATCTGCATCAGCCAGATGAGAGGAGATCCCTTCTAGATTTAGATTGCTATTGTTTTTGATAATTTGTATCGCTTGCTCTAATTGAGAGATTAACACTCCCTGTCTATGCATACCTGTATCAATTTTGAGGTGAAGATTTAGATTTCTATTAGACCCAGCAATTTGCTGTAATTGCTCTAGGCTAGTAATACAGAAGCTAATTTTAACTAATCTAGACTTTAGTATAATCTGAGGCTCTACATACCCGATAATCAGAATCGGGGTCAGGATATTATTATCCCGCAATAATCTCGCCTCATAGTAAGAGTCTACAATAAGAAATGGAAGCTCCTGGGAATCTAAAATCCTAGCTACAGGAACCAAACTATGCCCATAGGCATTGCTTTTAAGTACAGGGGCAAATTCTAGCTCAGGATAAGCCTTTCTATAAGCTGCTAAATTATCCAGAATAGCACTTTTATTAACATAAATTGTAATCAAAGAGGGGAGATTAAGCGGTAAAACCCTAGATTTAATTTTGCGAATTATTGCCCCAAAATTCATAATAATTATCACTATATATAGTATTATTATAAACTTTTTAATAAAATATGCAATAAAAGCATAAACTTTGTGTTATCATAACTTGACAAAATTAGAATTTTGTGGTATATATAAGAATGAAATTGTTTTATTCTTTTTCATGGCACATCGTACCAGCTTGACCAAGGTGGAGCTCCCTCTACCTCCCTCACCCTCACCCTCACCCTCTATGTATGGGTGGGAGTGGTTATGGAGAACAGCCCTAACCTCCATACTGGTTGGAGGGATGTCTTGGTGGGGGTACAAATTGTTGTTTTCACATCAACAAGCTCCCTCTACCCCTACAAGGGAGACCGCCCTGCCAGCGGTGACTCAACCGGCTCCTGAGGTGTACCCACAGTAGTCACCTCGGCATCTTTTTCCCCTGAGCAACATTGCTCGGGGGATTTTCTTTTTTAATGATTTCTAATTACAATTTGTTTGTCAATTTTAGTAGCTTGAAATATCAGGGCAATTTCATCGAATAGATTTTTGGCATTATTATCATTATCCTTAGTATAATTACAGGTAAAAACATTCAAACTCACATAACCAAATTCAGGCCAAGTATGGAAAGCAATATGGGATTCAGCCAAGACTACCGCTCCAGTAATCCCAGGTTCAAAAGAATGATAATAATCTCCAAGCTCATTGAAACTATATTTTTTGATCAAAGCAGAAATCTCTGTTTTTAGCTCCTCAGTTTGTAGATTAGCCAAAAAACCCTTATCAATCCCCTTGAGATCCCCTACAATCTCTATACCCAAATTTTTCATATAATTTAGTAGTATATTATAATTTTAACAACCGCTATATAATACTATATATTATATACTTTTACAAGGGATTGTATGAGATGAGGTAATCGTCGACAAAATAGATAAATTGTCCTCCCTTGGGGGAGGTGGCACCGTAGGTGACGGAGGAGGACATGTGCTGTGCTAATTTACTTGTATATGATGCTTATAATTTTATTTCAGGTATATTATTTATCTAATAAATATATAATATAGATAAACCCCGTATACTACTAGCATCAAATACCCTTCAAGCTTACCAACTTTTCTGGCAGTGAAGATAAATATTAGTATAAACATAAATATTGTTACAGCCAATAAAGCTAGGATATCTGCTAAGTTTTGACCAGTAATCGGAATAGGATTGATAATACTAGTCAAGCCTAAAATTAGAAATATATTAAATATATTAGACCCAACTACATTTCCTACTGCCAATTCAGAATGTCCTTTGCGAGCAGCATTAACACTAGTCACTAATTCAGGTAAACTAGTACCAAGAGCAACAATAGTAAGACCAATAAATCCCTGAGCTAGACCTAGTTCACTAGCAATATTTACAGCGTTTTCTACTAGTAAATAGCTGCCTATGGCTAATCCTGCTAATCCCACTATAATAAATAGAATAGATTTTTTAATTGGAAGAGACCTTATTTTTGTAATCTCATCTTGAGAGTTTTTACTAATACTAAAAGTATAATACATAAAAATTGCAAAAAACAATAAAAGTATCATCCCGCCACTCACGCTAATAGTATTAATAGTATCAGTACTATTCAAATTAATAGAGCTGAGCTCAAAACCATCAATTTGTTCTCTAATACCAAGAATAGTCACTACCACAGCTCCTAAAAGGGTAAAAGGAATTTCCTTCCAAATAGTATTATGTGGAATATGAATTGGACTAATTATAGCGCTAGCTCCTAAGATTAGTAAAATATTAGCAATATTAGAGCCAAAAATATTTCCTAAAGCTAAATCATTAGCTCCCTTCGTAGATGAAACTATGGCTACTAGTAATTCTGGAGCACTAGTTCCAAAAGCAACAATAGTAAGACCAATAGCAATTGTAGAAATATTAAAGCTTTGAGCTAAAGAAGAAGCTCCGTCTACCAATAAATCTGAACCTTTGATTAAAATAAATAAACCTAGGGTAAATAAAAGAAAAACAACAATCATATTGAGTATAGGTATTGAAAATAAAAGTTTGACTTTTATTATATCATACTTTTATATCGTCATGTTATAATTAGTGTAAGTATAATAATAAAAAGTTATGAGTAAGAATAAAATTTCAGAAACAGCTGGCCGAATTATGGCTACTAATATTCCAACAGTTGGACTCAATGATACTATTCAAGATATTCACAAGCAACTCAAAACTCAAGTCAAAAATTATGAGAGTATTGGGTACATCTATGTAGTTAATAAAAAAAACATACTCCGAGGAGTAATATCTATCAAAGAATTATACTGTTTGGAACAAGATAAAAAAGCCTCTCAAGTGATGACACGAGAATTAGTAACAGCGAAATTACATACAGATCAGGAAAGAGTAGCTCTATTAGCTATACAACATAATATTAGATCTATCCCAGTAATTGACCCGAATGGAGTTTTCCAAGGAGTGGTTACTTCAGATACCATTCTCAATGTATTGCATAATGAGAGTATTGAAGACACTCTCAAATCTGTCGGTATTAGTAATATAAATAACTCAGCAATTAATATACTTCAAGCAAATGCTATCACACATTTTAATAAGAGAGTCCCATGGCTTTTGGGAGGATTAGTAGGAGGATTATTGGCAGCCTATACAGTAAGGCAATTTGAAAGTTATCTAGAAGCTCAGATTTTATTAGCGGCATTTATTCCAACCATAGTCTATATGGCGGATGCTGTAGGTAGTCAAACCCAGACTATATTTATACGCTCACTAAGCCTACAAAATAGATTAAATCTAGGGAAATATATTACAAGAGAGATAAATATTGTGTTTTTATTAGCAATTGTATTAGGGATTTTTAGTGCTCTTCTGGGAGCGGTTGTTTTACAATCACTAAATCTAGGCTTAATTCTGGGAGTATCTATATTTTTTACTATCATAATGGCAAGTGTAATAGCAGTATTACTCCCTCTTATTCTATCTAAACTCAAAATAGACCCTGCTATAGCTAGTGGCCCATTTGCCACTGTTATCAGAGACATATTGAGTTTATTAATTTATTTTTTGGTAATATCAGTTTTGGTGTGAGTTTTGTTTGAAACAAAACATTATATATAATATACTATAAACAGTTAATCCAAATTATGCAAACAATCCAAACTACCGAAGAATTACAACAAAGAGTCAAAAATCTCAAACTAGATGAGGTCTTGCTAGATGTTAGGACAGAATCTGAATATAAGCAAGGGCATATAGCTGGAGCTATTAATTTTGACATCAGTAACCCTACCATTATGCAAGATATACCTAAACTAGATTCTACCAAGACATATATAGTCTATTGTCGTAGTGGAGGAAGGTCTCAGTTAGC
>JBEDBC010000024.1:0-10529 GCA_041177485.1 Candidatus Parcubacteria bacterium
CAAATGCAACAAATGGTAGCCACAATTCTTGGGCTAAAATCTATCCCAAAGCCAGACGATGCTGCTGATGGCCTCGCTGTAGCTTTATGCTGTCAATCTAGTCTTGGTTATTTGTTAAAAACTTAAATACTTATCCACCCATTTGATAAGCTGTTACTATCATAGCTGTAGTGTAAGCAAAAGTAGAGACTACAATAATTGCGATTAGATCTAGTAAGAACCTATATTTTTTTTCGGATTTTGAATTTCTCTTTTTTTCAGACATAAGATTATATTAATAATTCAAATTCATTATATCATATTTTGTTAAAGTTTGGCAACTATTTTTTAATACTAGCTATTTGAGAACCTGCTGGGTACATAATTAAGGATCTTTTATCCTCGTTTTCTTTAGATATAATGGGATCTATATATTTCCAAGCGGCTTCAATTTCATCTGCTCTAATAAACAAAGATTGATCTGAATCAATAATATCTTGAATTAGCCTTGTATATGCGCTTTGCGTTTTTCTACCAAACGACTCGGAATAAGTAAAGTTTAACTTAACTGGCTGGATACACATTCCCTTTCCCGGGAATTTTGCATTTACTGTATAATAAACCTCTTCATTAGGCTGTATACTTATTACCAGTTCATTTTTTTGAGGCTGACATTCTTCATCTGTATGATTAAAATATTGAAATCTTGGCTTAAAAGTAATTCTAATTTCTGCCTTTGTTTCAGAAAGCCTTTTACCTGTGGAAATATAAATTGGGACACTCTCCCAACGACTATTATCAATATATGAGGTTAGTTGAACATAAGTCTCTGTTGTAGAGTTGTCTGCTACTCCATCTTCATCCAAATATCCTTTAGCTTGTTTTGAAGCAATGTATTGACCTAATATGACATCCTTACTTACAATTGGTCTAAGAGATTTGATCAGCTTATGTTTTTCATCTCGAATATACTCAGCTTCCATCGCAATTGGTGCTTCCATCGCAATTAATGCCAATGTCTGCAATATATGGTTCTGTAAAATATCCTTCACTATGCCGGTTTTATCAAAATAATCAGCTCTTTTATCGATTCCTCTTTCTTCCCACACATCAATAGCTATAGACTCTACATAATGACTATTTAATAGAGGTTCAAACATACTATTCCCAAATCTAAGAGCTAATATATTTTGTATAGTTTCTTTACCTAAGTAATGATCTACTCTGTATATTTCTTCTTCTCTAAAATTTTGTAAAAGTTTTTGGTTTAAGCTTTTCGCTGAATCAAAGTTATAGCCGAATGGTTTTTCAAATACTAACTTTTGACTTACTCCCTTGTAAACTGTCTTAACCTCTGCTAAAGCTTCTATTACCGAGTCAAAAGCTTGTGGAGGGATAGCCATATACCACATAACCTCGTCCCCATCAGTAATTTTATTTTTATCAAAAAGATTTTTTATAGTTGAAATCTGACTAAAATCTATTTGGATATAGTCTAAATTTTGAATAAAATCTAACTTACCAGAATATTCGCTTAAAGCTTCGGAAACTAATTTATGATATTCTTCTTTTGTGTAATTAGTTCTACCAGCTCCTACAAACTTCAAGTCTGAATCAACAGAATTATATTCAAATATTTCAGCCAATGCTGGATAGATTTTTGTTTTAGCCAAGTCTCCTGTAGCTCCTGTAATTATAAAGTATTTCATTCTATTCTAATTTAAATATATCAATATAGTTTATAAAAACCATATTATATTGGGTCAATCACTATTAAGCATACATTCTATAAACACTTACAACCCCTAAAACCAAAGAAAAAAACACCAAAAATACTACTATTCCCCATAATATGGGCCTAGTGACTATTTCTCGTGATAAAAACTTAGATTTGCTATTTTCAATTTTATCTAACATGTATTTATATGTTGGATTTATACAAATTTAGTATAGCATCTGAGCATATTTTGGTCAATTTTATATACCCAAAGCCTCTCTTAACTCATCGCTAACCTTCCAGGGGGGAGTAAAAGTTAGCTCAATACTTACAGATTTTGGATTTAAAATAGACAGAGCAGTCTTTAAATCTTCCTGCATTTTGCCTCCAAAAGGACAAAGTGGTGTTGTATAAGTCATCAAAATCTTAATTTCTCGATCTGGTGTTACTTCTATATTATAAATCAGACCCAAAGTATAAATATCTAGATGCACTTCTGGATCAAAAATAGTCTGACAAACTGCTATAATATCGTCTTTAGTAATCATTGTGATTTATTCATTAAAACCCTTCTCTTGTAACTTAGCTAGGATTTCTAATCCCCCCTCTTCAGCAATCACTCCATTTTTAATAATACTAACTCTATCTGGTTGTAACGACAACTGTCCTAAATGAGTAATAATCAAAAATGTCATGCCCTCGTTAGACAATCTATTTAATTCCTTTGACATTAATTTGATAGCATCAATGTCTAAACCTGAATCAGGCTCATCTAGAATAGCTAATTTAGGCTTTAGGATTATAAGTTGCAATAATTCTAACCTTTTTCTCTCCCCACCTGAGAAGCCATCATTGACATATCGAGACAAGATACCTGCCCCAAGCCCCAATTTTGTAGCTTCGTTCAAAACTTTTTTTCTAAACTCTAGCACATTCACCTTTCCATTTATAGTCTGATAAGCGTTTTTGAGTAAACTCAAAATTGTCACGCCTTTGATAGCTGGAGGATATTGCATAGACAAAAATAACCCTAGCTTAGCTCTTTTATCAGGTGTAAGTTTAGAGATATATTTATCCTCAAAGATAATCTCACCCTCAACTTCATATTCTGGATAACCCATTATAGATAGGGACAGAGTACTTTTACCACTTCCATTTGGTCCCATCAGATAATGAATATGTCCCTTTTTAATTTCTAGACTTAAATTGGAGACTATAGTTTTGTCCTCTTTAGTAAGAGTAATATTTTGTAATTTTAGCATAGATATTAGTACAAATTTATGTTATTTTAACACTTCCTGAGCTGTTCGTAAAGCCAAAGACACACATTTGACTCGAGTTGACTCCATCTCAATCCCGAGCCACTGATATAGATCCTCCACTGTAATCTGAGCTAACTGATCTATTGTAAAACCTTTTAGATTTTCTGTGGTTAGAGAAGCTCCAGCGATACAAAGAGCGCAACCCACTCCATCAAAACTAACATCTTGTACCCGATTATCTACAATATCTAGATACAGCCAAATATCGTCTCCACAATTAGCATTATGCCCGTGTAATTTATGAGTGTGATTCTTTAAAATACCCTTGTTCAAGGGGCTACGATATAAGTCTAGAATATATTCTCGATAAATATCATCCATAATTATTGAAATTTAGTATAAATCTGGTCCAAGACCTGCATTAATCTATCCACCTCCTGCCTCGTATTATAAATCCCAAAAGTAGCTCTAGTGCTGCCTGCAATACCGAGAACCTGTGCAACGCCACTAGCACAATGCTGTCCGGCTCTAACACAAATATTCTCTTTAGCTAACAAGTAAGCCACATCATGAGTATGAATATTATCTATTACCAAGGCAAAACAAGCAATTCTCAACTTCTCTCTCCCACCACCTAAAACTTTTATCCATGGCCTCATTGAAATTTGCTCCCAAATATATTGTACTAAATCTTGCTCATGAGATTGAATATACTCCCAACCAATCTCTTGCAGCCAAGATATAGCTCTCGCTAACCCAATCACCTCAGCAATCGGTGGAGTTCCAGCCTCGAATCTTTGTGGAATAGGAGCATATTCTATAGTTTCTAAATTCGCATAATCCACCATATCTCCCCCAGTTCGAGAAGGTGTCAATTGCTCCAAAAGACTATACTTAACCCACAAAACACCCACTCCAGTTGGTCCATATAATTTGTGCCCCGAGAAAACATAGGCATCCACATCTAACTCTAACACTGATACCGGAATATGAGCTACCGCTTGAGCCCCATCCACTATACAGAGAGCACCCTCTTTGTGAGCCCGCCTAGCAATTGATTTTACATTATGAATTGTCCCAAGCACATTAGAAATATGCCCAATTACAACAATAGCCGTATTACTATCAATAGACTTAATTACAGCCTGCTCATCTAGAACCCCATCTCGAAGGTAAATATACTTTATCTCTAGATTACATTTACGAGCTAATTGCCTCCAAGGGAGCATGTTGCTATGATGTTCGGTTACTGGGATTATAATATGCTGACCAGCCCTGACCCGAGACTCCAACATCTCAGCCAACATATTTAGCCCATCTGTGGCTCCTCTAGTGAAAATAATTTCCTCAGCCCGATTAGCCCCTATAAATTCAGCAACCTTTAATCTAGATTCCTCATACTTAGCTGTAGCATACTCTGAGAGATTATAAATCCCTCTATGAATATTAGACCTATAGCTACTATAATAAGTATTCATAGACTCTAGCACTACCTCTGGAGTTAGACTAGAAGCTCCAGAGTCTAAATAAACCAAATCTTGGTCTAAAATCGGGAATTGTTCTCTAATTGTATAAATTTTATCATCCATATAGATAAAGTATACTAGATATGTTATAATATGTGTATAGCTAATACAAAGTGTTATGTCTGAATTTTATAGACCAATACAAGAAGAACCTGAAGATAAAGAAGAATTTGAACATCAGTTAGCTGATGCCTCCAATCAAACTGAAGTTGACAGGTTAATTAAAGATAAAGCTCATGATATTTTGACCGAAATTAGTGCTAAGAAAATTTTGGAAGATCTAAAAGTAGAAATACAAGAAGATTTGAGATACAGAGTTGAAAAAGCTATAAACCCTTCCATTAACGTTGATATTAAATTTGATAGTAATGATGCATATATTGCTATAAATGAATTAAGAGAAGATATTCCTGATTTAGATACAACTGAATTAATTCACATATTATTAAATAGAGTTAATGAAGAAATATCAACTATCCCTGAAAAGCTAAATATCATTGAAAAATCTGCAAGATTAATGAAGAATAGCGAAAGTATAAAAACTCAATTATTAAATCTACAAAATGAATTAACAATGCTAAAACAGCAATTAGAGTCTCAGTTAGATAATAGTTTAGAGTTAGAAGGCACACCAATACAAAATGCTCTAGACCAATATAGAAGATTTAGGTCTAAACTTGAAAGTTTACCAGAAGATTCTCTAGAGCGAGATGATATAGAAAGGGTCTTAGCTATATATGCTGAATATATCAAGCAAGGGTTCGAGCAAAGCCCAGAAAAATACTCTATAGGTACATCTCAGCCCTTAAGTTTTGATGTAGAGCAGATTATAGATGAATTTATAGAACCTAATGATTTAACAAATGAACAAAAATATCACCAAAGAGATATTGCAGAGTCTCGACAAAATATTACAAAAAAACTCAGTGAAACTCCAGGAGTAGTTGCGGTAATACCTATTCCAGAGGGAACTCAAGGTTCTAAAATTTTTGATATTATAGCAATCACACTTAAGCCAGATAATAATCTGTCTACGGATGAAATAAACATAGCTCTAAAATTATTATATGCCCAAATCCAAGATTCTGCTAACTCAAAACAAGATTTGATAGAAGACAATAGATTAGATCTTGGTAATATAGAAATTTATACAAATGGGAAACCTCTATCAGATTATAGAGTGGACAGCCAATTTGATTCAGAATTCAATCCATCCCAAATATTCCAAATACATCGAATAAAAGTTGCCAAAAGATCAACAGACTTTAAATATAAAGATGAATATACTGAGCATTCTATGGCTATGGCAAGACCTTCTCACAATCTAGAGGATAATAATAATATACCTACTTTAAGTAATTCTTATACCACTCAAGAAGAGACTCATCTTACATATACTCCATTTAATCAAGCTATGTTCCAACTATCAGCTCAAAGAGCTTTAGGTTTAGATTTAACCTAAACTATATACCCCCCTCAAAAATATATAGTTAATCTTTACTATCTCAATCCCTATCCAAAAACCCGGCTTTGAGGAGATGGATAGCTTTTTTTTGGCTGATGCCTCTTGCCATTAAATAGAATATATCTCTATCTCGGATAGGATGTATTGAGACTCCGTGGCTAGCATTACTATTGTCGGTAGCCACTCTGAGTTCAGGGATGATTTGAATTTGAGGGCGGTCAGTGAGTAATAAAACTTCAGCTGATTGACTAGCTTCACAATTTATTATTGATTCTGGGATTTGGATTATAGTGTGTTGGGTTAATTTATTCCTTGTAGTAAGACAATATCTAGAGTCAATCTGAGACTCTGTATAGGCAGCTTGATGATTGACTGTAATTATATTTTTGGAGTCTGCTTGTATATCTAGTCTAGTGATATATTTTACTGCCGAATATGGTTCTATGAGGGCAATAGTCCAGTTTATAGTCCCGCTCCAAGTTTCTTGTTCTAAAATCTCTAGTTTTGACCCTTTGGTGAGCACTATATGTATATTGTGATAGTACTCTCCCGATCCAATTGAGAGCTTCAGTGTAGCTTGTTCGGCTATATGAATCAGACTATTAGATTTTAATTCAGCTAAATTTAATTTTTCCTGATTTCTAGATTTTATAATCAGATAGTTGTCAGCGGATGGAGTGATTGTATTATATATTGCCATATTTTAGGTAGCTGAGTCAGTAATTTCAAGTTCAATCAAACGATTGAGCTCAATTGCATATTCCAGAGGCAGAGCTTTGACTACCGGCTCTATAAATCCATTGACTATCATTTTACGAGCCTCCCCTTCAGTCATACCTCTACTCATTAGATAAAAAACCTCTTCCTCCCCTACCTTACCCACTCTAGCCTCATGTCCAATCTGAGCATCGCTAGTCTCTACATGCATCACGGGATAGGTGTCGGATTTAGCTCCATCATTCATCAATAAGGCATCACAGACAATATGAGACTCGCTGTGACTAGCATTAGGTGTAATTTTGACCAAACCACGATAAGAGGATACTCCATTATCTTGAGAAATACTCTTAGCACTGATGGTGGATTTGGTATAAGGAGCAACATGGATGACTTTAGAGCCTGTATCCTGCTCTTGTCCCTCTCCTGCAAAGGCTATCCCAAGACTATCTGAGCGAGCATATTCTCCCCTCAGAATACTACAAGGATATAACATTGTCACCCCGCTACCCATATTCCCATTTAGCCACTCAATGGTACCGTGGGCATCTACTAGAGCTCTTTTGGTATTGAGATTATAGGTATTTTTACTCCAATTTTCTATGCTAATATATTTTACATGAGCTCCTTTATGCACGAATATCTCGACTCCTCCCGCATGTAAAGCCGAGGCATTCCACCTTGGGGCGCTACAACCCTCTATATAAGTTAATTTAGACCCCTCATCGGCAATAATCAGAGTATGTTCAAATTGTCCTCCAGCTTGCATATTCATTCTAAAGTATGCCTGTAAAGGCAATTCCACCTCCACCCCCTTAGGCACATAAATAAATGTCCCACCACTCCAAACTGAAGCATGCAACATAATAAATTTGTGATCATTGATCGGAATACATTGAGTCATAAAGTATTTCTGTACCAAATCTGGATATTCCTGTAAAGCTGTATCCATATTTTCAAAAATCACCCCTTTATCCTTCAAATCCTGCTTAAGATTGTGATAGACCATATCTGAGTCATATTGAGCTCCAACTCCTCCTAGAGCTTGTTTTTCTGCCTCAGGGATGCCTAGTTTATCAAAAGTATCTCGAATATCCTCTGGCACGTCTTCCCAAGTAGTAGATTCATCAGCGTCTGGGCGACTAAAATAAATAATTTGATCCAAATCAAGACCCTCTAGACTTGGGCCCCAGTTTGGAAGCGGAGTTTGTAGATATAATTCAAAGGCTTTGAGCCTTTTTGCCAACATCCAATAAGGCTCATTTTTTTGTTTGGATATCTCTTCAACCACCTTACGAGTCAACCCCGGCTTAGTCTGAAACTTTCCTTTATGTAAGCTATGATTATCGTATACTGATCGATCCATAAATTTGCTACTAGCCAAAATATATTATTATGTTATACTATACCAAAGTAATAAGATTATCTCAATTAATTTTAACCAGGCATGGATATATTCTTTAATTATCTCATACAAAATGGTGTGCCACGAGAGACGATTGATATTTTATTGATGTTCCCGATTATGGCTGGGTTCATAGTGGCTGCCAGACAAATTGTGGGAGTCAAAGCTTTTGGTATCTATACTCCTCTTATCATAACTTTTGCTTTGACTGAAATTGGGTTCAAGTACGGAGTCAGTATATTTATAGTCTCCCTCCTGGTAGCCTCACTGGTTAGATTCCTACTTAGAAAAATTAGGATTTTATACTTACCTAAGATGGCTTTAATACTTTCTATTACGGCATTATCTATGTTTCTAAGTTTAATCTGGGGTATATTCTCTGATAGCACAATGTTCGTACAAGCCTCAATTTATCAGATTTTAATTATTATAACCTTAGTAGAGAAATTCATCAATGCTCAAATGGAAAAGGGTTATCGCACAGCTGTAATTCTATCTCTAGAAACTTTAATTCTAGCCTCTATTGGAAACTTAATAATGACCACCACCAGACTAAGAGACTTGGTATTCTATAACCCTTGGGTGATTCTAATTGTCTTTGCTGGAATTATATTCTTAGGTAGATATGAAGGTCTGAGACTTTCTGAATATATCAGATTTCGTAAAATCATTAGCAATCAATAAGCTATGAATTGGCTAGAAGCATTCGTATTTAGTCAAAAAATACTCGGGATGAATGCCCGCAATCTTTCTTACATCAAACCATACAATTACCGCAAATGGGTCAAGCTAGTAGACAATAAGATCAAATTCAAAAAAGCCCTACAAAAAAATAATATCCCAACCCCAAAACTTTTAGCTTCAATTCGCTCTTATGAAAAGCTTAATAACTTTGACTTTAACAAATTACCTAAAAGCTTTGTTCTAAAACCAACCTCTGGTTTTGGAGGAGAAGGAATTGTAGTAATCTTTGGGGAGCACAAAAAGAGAACTCCTGATGGGGAGAGACAATGGGTCAAAACCAAAGGAGTAAAATTGAGTGAGAGCATGATTCATAGCCATATTAGTAATATTTTGGATGGAACCTACTCTCGCACTAATAGCCCAGATGTGGCATTCTTTGAAGAGAGAATCAAAATAAATAAATCCTTCAAACACTTAGCCTACAAAGGAATCCCAGACATCAGAATAATTGTATTCAATCGCATCCCGGTAATGGCCATGATGAGAATACCAACCAAAGAATCCGACGGCAAAGCTAATTTACATCTTGGAGGAATTGGAGTTGGGATAGATATGGCCACAGGTGTAACAACTAATGCCATTATGCGAGAGCAATTTATAGATACCATTCCAGGCACCAAAATTAATTTAGCTGGAATTAGAATCCCTTATTGGAATACAATTTTAGATATTGCCATTCGCACTGCTGATGTGACTAATCTAGGGTTCACCGGAGTAGATATTGCAATAGACCGAGATGCTGGACCTGTAGTATTGGAGGCCAATGCCCGACCGGGTCTAGCAATCCAAATTGCCAATCTAGCCCCCTTAAAAGAAAGACTACAAAAAGTTAAAGGGCTCAAAGTAAAAACGGTAAAAAGAGCTATTAGACTCGCCAAAGATTTGTTTGGAGGAGAAATTGAGGAAGAAATTGAGGAAATAACTGGACGACAAGTGATAGGACTGATTGAAGAAATCACCCTCTTTGGTAAAGACAATCAAAAGCAAACAATTCTAGCTAAAGTAGATACGGGAGCAGACTCCTCTAGTATAGACGAAGCCCTACTAATAGAACTTGGATATGGAGAAGTACTAAAAGAATTCAAAGCTCTAGATATTCCGGAGGAGATTACCTCAAAATCATTGAAAGAAAGATTGAAAATTGTGGAATCTATAAATAAGAATTTAGCAGTAAATCCAGATCGATTATTAACTAAAGTAGATACAATCAGAGCTGGGAATGGAATTAGTTTTAGACCATATATTACACTACCTTTTTCTATAGAGGGAGAAAATATTAATACAATATGTTCTATAACTAAAAGAAAACACTTAGACTATAAGTTTTTAATAGGTAAAAAAGATCTAAAAAAATTTATTATAGACCCAAGAAAATAAGATTATATGAAAACAATACTCTAGTATACATTAGAATTTTTATATGTTATTATTGTTTTATAATATAAATTACTATATAATTTATTATCTACTATGAAAGATTATTCCAATTTAATTGAAAAAATTGTCTCGACATATAAGCAAGTACTTCCACAATTTAGTGAATCCAAGCAACAACATTTTAGATCAAGACTATACAAAATATATGGAACCCAGAATCTATTAAAAAGCCTCCAAAATGATACATTTAATGAATTTTATAATTCAATTCTTGAACAAATCAACGGGAAAAGATCACTGGATTTAAAAGAAAGATATAAATTAGATTCTCCAATAC
>JBEDBC010000025.1:0-15259 GCA_041177485.1 Candidatus Parcubacteria bacterium
TAGTAATACAATAATAGGATTAATAATAGGACTATCTATTTTTATAATTATTAATGTTATAAATCCTGGCTTATTGCAAGGTAATTGTAGCATCCCTCCAGTTGGTAGCTCGGGCGGTGGAGGAGCTGGTGGAGGCGGCGGAGGAGCTGGTATAGATGGTACTGGGGATTTGAAAAATTTAACTTTTGCTTGTGTTGGAACGTGTACTTGCGCTGCTCAAAATAACGGTAAATGGGATGAAGCATTAGATGGGGACGGACAAGGAGATGCTGCTAAATGTATTATAGATGCTATGAAATATGTAGCTGCTGAATGCCCCGGTTCTAGAGTAAACGCTTTTTTTGAAACCTGTGGACATAGTAATGGGTCAGCTCATTATTCTGGTAGAGCTGTAGACTTTAATGATCCCTTTTGTGGATCTAGTCTTAGCTCTTGTACCTCAAAACAACAGAATGTAATTAACACGCTAAAGTCTAAAGGATATAATGTAGGAACTCCAGGAGGGGTGTGTGGAGCTACTTTTCCTGATTCTGCCGGACATATACATATTGGGTGTTGATTTTTATTCATATTTTTAATTCAATTTGAATTTTCATTAAAATAAGAGTATACTATTTAAATACGTTAATTGATAGAAAATATAGTATATGACATTTTTACAAAAAATATTTGGAGACCCAAATGCAAAAACATTATCAAAAATTCAACCTATTGTAGATAATATAAACTCTCTGGAGGATAATTACAAATCTAAATCTGACGACGAGATTAGATCAGAAATATCTAAAATTAAGTTAGATATCCAGGAGAATAGTACTAGTTTAGATGAAGTTTTACCTCAAGTTTTTGCTCTAGTAAGAGAGGCCTCACGTAGGACACTTGGACAGAGGCACTTTGATGTCCAGTTGATTGGAGGTATAGTTTTACATCAAGGTAAAATTGCTGAGATGAGAACCGGAGAGGGAAAGACTTTGGTGGCAACTTTACCAACAGTATTGAATGCTTTGACTGGTAGGGGAGTGCATGTGGTGACGGTAAACGACTATCTGGCAAAAAGAGACGCCGTCTGGATGGGACAAATTTATAATTTTTTAGGACTGTCTCTAGGGATTGTAACTGCGGAAGGAGCATATTTATATCAAGAAGTACCAGCTGAGGATAAAGAAAGAGATGAAAAGGGTTCTTATGAGATCGAATCAGATTTTTTGATTTCCGTCACAAGGAAAGAGGCCTATGAAGCTGATATTACCTATGGAACGAATAATGAGTTCGGTTTTGATTATCTTCGAGATAACATGGCTAACTCTAAGGCTAATATGGTGCAAAGAGAATATTACTTTGCCATTGTGGACGAGGTGGATAGCGTATTAATTGATGAGGCTAGAACCCCACTTATAATATCTGTCCCTGACACAGAATCTCCAGCTTTATACAAAACTTTTGCTTCTATAGTTCCTACTTTAAAGCCGGAGACTGATTATACTGTTGATGAGAAAATGCGCACTGTTAATATTACTGAATCTGGAATAGATAAAGTAGAAAAGTCTCTCAATATAACTAATATTTATGAAGAAAAAGGAATTGCTTTTGTGCATCATTTGGAGCAAGCTCTCAAAGCCCAAGCTTTATTCCATATTGATAAAGAGTATGTAGTAAAAGATGGTGAAATTATTATTGTAGACCAATTCACTGGTAGACTAACACCGGGTAGAAGATATTCTGAAGGATTACATCAAGCAATCGAAGCTAAAGAAGGAGTGGAGATACAACAAGAGTCTAAAACTTTAGCATCCATCACACTGCAGAATTACTTCCGTATGTATGATAAGTTAGCTGGTATGACCGGTACTGCTGTCACTAGCGCTGAAGAGTTTCATAAAGTATACAACCTCGATGTAGTTATTATGCCTACTAATAGGGAGATCAAGAGAATTGATTTACCTGATGTAGTCTATAAAAATGAAAAAGCTAAATTCAAGGCTATCGCCCAAAAGGTCAAAGAAACTTCACAAAAAGGGCAGCCTGTGCTATTAGGTACAGCTTCCATTGAAAAAAGCGAAGCTTTGGGTAAGGTCTTTGATAGATTTGGACTTAAATACACAATTTTGAACGCTAAGCAGCATGAAGCGGAGGGACTCATTATTGCTGATGCCGGTAAAAAGGGAGCTATTACCATTGCTACTAATATGGCAGGTCGTGGAGTGGATATAAAATTAGGAGGAGCTAATGCTACTGAAGAGGAGAAAAATGAAATTCTAAATTTGGGTGGATTATATGTTATTGGTAGTGAGAGACATGAGGCAAGAAGAATAGATAATCAGCTTAGAGGAAGGTCTGGTAGGCAAGGAGAGCCTGGGATAACTCAATTTTATCTTTCTCTAGATGATGAAATTATGAGAATCTTTGGTGGTGATAGGATTAAATCACTCATGGAGAGATTTAATTTCCCAGAAGATGAGCCAATTGAAAATGTACTGATTGCAAAATCTATAGAAGGAGCTCAAACTAAAATTGAAGGCTTCCACTTTGACTCTCGTAAACATCTATTAGAATACGATGATGTATTGAACAAACAAAGAGAAATTATTTACCGTAAGCGTAAAGACGTATTACTTAAAAATATAGATCTCAAGGCTCAAACCTCAGATCTGATAAAAGAAAATATATATAAAATTGTATCTTTTTACACTACCATAGAAAGTCCCAGAGAATGGAATTTGAAATCTATCAAAGAGGATATAATTGGATTAATAGGAGTCAAAATAGACTTTGCTTCCAGTTTAGAAAATTTACGAGACCAAGATGGTACTATAGATAGTAAAAAAGAAGCAATCACTGAATTTTTAGTTAAAACTATTGAAGATATTTTGGCTAATAGATTTAATTCAGTTTCTGATGAACAATATTCAGACATTATGGCTTCAGTATATATCCAAACTTTAGATAGTTTGTGGATGGATCATTTGGAAATTATAGACTATCTTAAGACAGGTATTAGACTAAGAGGTTATGCTCAGAGAGACCCTTTGGTGGAGTATAAAAACGAAGCCTTTATGCTTTTCGAAAAATTATTAACCTCTATTCAAACTAATTATATCAATACAATATTAAGAGTAGAACCAACTTTAAATGTTCAAAAAGCTGAAGCTCAAGCTGTGTTGAATAATAGCTCTTTACAAAGAGTTGGCCGCAATGATCCTTGTCCTTGTGGTAGTGGTAAAAAGTATAAAAAATGTCATGGTAAGTAGTTATTAAATTCAAAACTATGAAAAACTGGCTAAATAAAAATCTAAAATTAGTTTTTACTCTAAGTATAATAGTACTTTTAGCTATTGGTAGCCTATATGTATACTTTATATTGCTTGATAAGCCGAAGGTCAAAGTTACCGACTTTGAGTCTTGTAAAGAGGCTAGGGGAGGGGCTATAACTAAGTCTTATCCAGCTCAGTGTACTTATGATGGAGTTACCTATACCGAAAATGTAGCTAATGAAGAACAATCACCAAACCAAGAGGGATTAAATTTAGATTTGCCAGAATCTGAGAAAGCCCAAATTGAAGCTTGGTTAGAAAAAAATAGCTACAATCAATATGGAGACAAACCAGATACAGTCTATATGGGAGGAACTCCTCTATTTGACGAATCAAAAGGTACATATATCAAATTATATGATTATCTAGTACAAAAATATCCCGACAAACCGTGGCTAGAAAAAGTAAGCGATAGTAATAATATTACAGAAAATTCTAATACTAACCCAGCAGTAAAATCTTTTGCTGAAGTAAAAGTTTGGCAAAACTTCGAAGATCCAAACTTTGAATTACAATATCCTGATTTTGTGAGTATGGCTAATCAAAATGGCTACCCAGTTAAATTCAGTAATAATGATGGTTTTGAGTTTATTATTGATGTTACCGATAAATCTCCAAACTATGCCGCTGGAAGTTGTGATAAAAAGCTCAGCGTAAGTGAACAATCTGTATATCTATGTTATAATAAAACCATAACATATCAAGAAATATATCAGAGAATGTTAGATTCATTTGTAATAAGATAGAGATTTGAAATATGATATATAAAACTCGTAAATTAGATAACGGACTTACTATAATAGGTATCCCTCTCAAGGATTCCAAGACAACTACAGTTTTGACATTGGTAGGAGTTGGATCTAGGTATGAATCGGATACCGAACAGGGACTATCACACTTTCTAGAACATATGATGTTCAAAGGTACTACTAAGAGACCTAATGCAAAAATCATCGCCCAAGAATTAGATGGTCTCGGAGCATCTTATAATGCTTTTACTAGTTATGAATATACCGGTTATTGGGTTAAAGTTAGAAATCAGAAGAAATACATTGCTCTTGATGTAATTGCAGATATTTTCCAAAATTCTTTATTAAAAGAAAGTGATATACAAGTGGAGAGGGGGGCTATTGTAGAGGAGTTAAATATGTATTTAGATATGCCAACTAGGCAGATATATAGTGATTTTCAGACTCTTTTATATGGAGATAATACGCCTTTAGGAAGAGCAATCATTGGGACCAAAGAATCCATTAATTCTTTTACTAGACAAAATTTTATAGATTACTTTAGTAATAAATATGTTACTAATAATACATACGTAATTATAGCTGGTGAAGTTGATACTAATATTATGGATAAAGTCGAGGCATCTTTCAATAATGCTAGACAATCTGAATCCCCTCAAAAGTTAGACATACACATTTATCAAAATGCTCCTAGAGTTAATATTAGGACAAAAAAAACTGATCAAACTCACTTAATGCTAGGATTTCATATCCCCTCTATTCATGAGAAAGATAGATACACAGCCGCTATTGCAAGTACTATTCTAGGAGGATATATGAGCTCTAGATTGTTCACTGAAGTTAGAGAAAAAAGAGGTCTATCTTATTATATAAGAGCTGATAGTCATCATTTTGATGATACGGGAGTTTTTAGTGTTAATACAGGAGTACAAAATACTAAAGTATTAGAAACAGTAAATCTGATTTTAAAAGAGTTAAAAGATATAAAGTTATATACTGTTAGTGATAAGGAATTAAATATCGCCAAAGAGCATATACAAGGCCAAACAGTCATGGGATTTGAATCTAGTGATGAAATTGCAGCTATTATTGGAATGAATGAATTGTTATTACATCAGCCTTTTGACTTGGACTATGAGATGGAACAATATAAGTCAGTCACCAAAGATCAAATTTTAGATTTTATGCAAAAATATGCTATTTCTAAACACTTAAATCTATCATTAATAGGTAATATACCTATCACAGATAAGTCTAAACTAGAACAAATTTTAGCAAGTCTATGATATATTTAGATAACCAGGCTAGTACTCCAATTCATCCTGAAGTTTTGAAGGTCACGACTAAGGTGATGCAAGACAACTTTGCCAATCCACATAGTCAGCATACCCCAGGACAGAAATCTATGCATATTATAGATAATGCCAGAATGACTATATCTGAATATTTTGGTATAAAATTTTCTGAGCTTATTTTTACTAGTGGAGCTACGGAAAGTAATAATATAGCCATCCAAGGTGTTGTTTTACAAGCTCTACAGACAAGAAATAGGGTAGAAATTATAACTACACCAATTGAGCATAGTGCTGTATTATCACCAATTCAAGCTCTAATTAATAGATATCCTGATAGAATAATTCATAAGATTACACCTATTAATGATAGTGGTATAGTTCAAGTTTCAGATATACAAGAGCTACTAACCCCTGATACGGTTCTTGTTAGTATAATTCATGCTAATAATGAAATAGGTACAATTCAGCCAATCCGAGATATAGGCAGAATGCTAAAAAAATATAATCCAGATTCAGCTTATCCGTTGTTCCATTCCGATGGAGCTCAAGCTGTTTGGTCAGAAGAAATTAATTTTCACTATTTCAATTTAGATTTATATAGTATCTCTGGGCATAAAATGTATGCTCCCAAGGGAGTAGGAGCTCTTTATATCAAGAAAAATACTCCGATACAAGCTATGTTCTATGGTGGAGGACAAGAGTATGGGATACGTTCAGGCACTCTCAATACTCCCTGTATTGCTGGGTTAGCTGAGGCAATCAGATTACTAACTTTACCAGAACATAAAGAGGCCCTAGAAAGAGTAAGAATACTTAGAGATAAACTATTGAATCAGTTATTGAAGATTGAGGGTATAGCTTTGAATGGAGATATAGATTTTAGATTACCACAGAATATTAATATTTCTATTTCTGGTATTTCAGCTGAAAAAATAGTCATAGCCTCTGATTTAGCTGGCCTGGCTATTTCAGCTGGTTCAGCTTGCCATAGTGGAGCAGCTCAAGAATCAGAGGTCGTCAAGGCTATTAATCCAGGTGAGCCATATCGATCAACACAAAGTATCCGTATTTCTCTTTCTCAGTTTACCACTGAGGATGAAATTAACCAGACCTACAATATTATTAAGTCTATAATTTAATACATATGTTAAATATACTACTATTATCACTAATATTCACACTCCCTTTTGAGAATTTACAAATTAATTTATTGGGTATAGATATACGTTTGCATCAAATAATTTTATTATTAATTTTAATTATACTTATCCCACAATTTTTGAAAACCGATCCAACAGTCAAAATTTGGGATAATATAAGGTCAATTGATTGGTATTACAATAATATTCATTTAGTATTATTGGGAGCAATGTGGCTGATTATACTGATTGGTGGATTATTAAAGGGTGGAGATATCAAAACTACCATCATTAGAAATGTTGTTCTATTAGGTTATATATTAGTCTTTTATATAGTATATAAGAATGTCAATACAAAGGAAAAATTAAATCAGGTTTTCAATGTAATCTTTGTTAGTACAGGAGTATTAATATTAATAGGTCTCTATGAAGCAATAGCTTTTCAGTTAGGATGGAATAGTTTCCAAGTATTTCCTGGTAGAGTAGATTCTCTTTTACCTGAACCTAATTGGTTTGGAATGTGGTTAGCGGTTGTCTATGCTATGGCTATTCCATTAGCATTCTATGCAGATACTTTTAAAAAACAATTTGCCCTATGGTCTATCATATTAGGAGTTATTTTGATGGTAATTTTATCAGTCACTAGAGCCAGCTGGTTAGCTATAATTGTTATAACGGTCTTATATCTACTATATCAGCTTATATTTGTTAGAAAATATATTAAATTATTGAACTTTATCATAGTATTATTTGCAGTATCATTTGGGGCCACTGGTATGAGTCAATTAGGACTTACCGATTTTAATCTAAAAGACAGATTTACATCTATATTTAGCCAAGAGACAAACTACTATTATGAAGTAGACCAAGAAACTGGAGAGAAAACTGAGGTAACTGATGTAAATAAGGTTCAAGATCAAGATAATATAACAATAGAATCCAAACCTGATGTTAATGTCATGAGTCGTAAAGATGGGTATATAAACTCAGGAGTAATTATATATCGTAATATTTTTACTGGAGTTGGTTTGGCAGGATATGAGAACATAGTAGGGGAGGGTTATAATACGAATAACATTCTACTTGCCGTAGCCGTAGCTGGAGGTATATTTTCTATTTCTTTATTCTTGTCATTTCTTTATATTATCACCAAACAAGGATTTATTATTATAAAATCGGAACCAATGCTAGCAACAATATTACTAGGCTCAATGTTAGCAATATTGATAACTGGTATGTTTAATGATAATTTATTGATGGGATTTACTTGGTTGGTATTTGGTATCATAGCAGCTATACCAGAAATATATTGGAAGAATAAAAAATAAATCATTATGTTTAAGGTCAAGTATAATAAAAAATTAGTATTCTTTACACAATATGGAATATTCATCTTA
Source organism: Candidatus Parcubacteria bacterium (assembly GCA_041177485.1). Taxonomy (GTDB): domain Bacteria; phylum Patescibacteriota; class Minisyncoccia; order SW-4-49-11; family SW-4-49-11; genus CALRBF01. Next base: position 7,892 of record JBEDBC010000025.1, read on the forward strand.
TCTCTTTTGGCAATTTTATTAGCCAGTTACTATCTATATTACGGAGACTTCTTTTTTCATTTAGTTGGAAAAGGGGAGTGGTTTAATCCAGAATTAGGTATTCCAGCTTGTAATCTATGTTGGTACGCAAGAATTCTAATGTTCCCTATTTTTCCTATTTCAGCTATGGGTATATTCAAAAATGATAATAAATTCACTGATTATGTTATCCCCCTAGCTGTACTAGGTTTAATTTTAGATATTTATCATTATAGTTTACAGAGAGGCTGGATTTCCAAATCATTGCTATGTGACCCTAATGGTATTAGTTGTGCAGATGCTCCGGTCAATTATTTTGGATTTATAACAATGCCATTTATTTGTGGAGTATTATTCTTAACTATACTTATATTGTCAATTTACAATAGTTTAGCAGTCAGAAATAAAGATAATTAATAACAACTTTCGTATATTAATTACCTAGAAAATAGAGAAGTGAAGTAGTAGATCAAAATTCAATCTACTTGACTATATTAAATAAACAGAGTATAATCATTATTATACTCTGTTGTAGATATAAAAAATTTAAGATATACTAAATTCAGACCTAATAGCTCTCCCCTTTTTGTGAATTTGTTCTTTTAGAAAATTCCCCTCTTGAGGGGTGGAGCGGTTTTTCCTTGCTCTCTGTCCCTCACCGGCGAGGGTGTCAACAAAGTTGACGGGTGTGGACTTAATTCTATACAACTTTTCTCTAATCCAACCATATATTTAATACCAATACTAACTAAATAGCATATATATGCCAATCGCCCAAAAATTACCCTTATTAGAAGACTTTTTACTTTTTTTGACTACTAGTAACTACTCTAAGGCAACTATTCGTAATTATGAGCGTGATTTATTGGTATTTGAAAAATTTCTCAATGATAATAATTTTGAATTCCAAAATATCACTAAAAAAACCATCACCATATACCAAGCAGATTTATTAGCTGAAGATAGAGAACTATTCAAACTCAAAAAAAATAATCAAAAAGTCAAACCATTAGAGCCTAAAACTATCAACCGAATGCTCACCAGTATCAGGTCATATTTTGTGTATCTGATAGACAATGATTATCCTTGCCCCATATTACCCCAGCAAATCAAATTGATGAAACTAGGGAAGTATAAATTACATTTACCGGAGCTAGAGACCTTAATCAAATTTATAGAAGCCCCCAGCCAATTAGAATCTAATCAATTCATAGGGATTAGAAATCAAACCATTTTAGAGCTAATTTTTGCCTCAGGAATGCGAATTTCTGAAGTCACACATCTGACAATGGAGCAAATCCAGCAAGATGACTCCAAGATTCTAATTTATGGAAAGGGGAATAAGCAAAGATTTGTTTATCTAACACCTAGAGCTCAAAATATTCTCAATACCTATCTAAAGGCTAGATCAGAAATTATCAAACAAGCTCTCCCCTCTCAATATCAAACAGGGGAGTATATACAGCAATTCAAATATGTATTCATCACCAAAAAAACTTTTGACACCTTAGCTGAGCAAATCCAAGACCAGACACTCCCCTCTTCCCTACTCAATTCCCATATATCTGAGAATTATCTCCAATCCAAAATCAAATCTTATAGATTATTACTCAATATCCCCTACCCTATTTCTGCACATACCCTCCGGCACGGTTTTGCCACTTATTTAGCTGAATCAGGAGCTAATCCTGCCGCCATCAAAGTCCTACTAGGGCATGAATCTCTCGAGACAACTACCAAATATGTACATGCCTCTGATAATTACGCCAAAGACACCCATGATAATTTTCATCCCCTCAAAAAGTGATGTCATCTACCCTTGACAAAATAGGGGAAATATGGTATAGTTTTTTCGACCTCTAGAGGGATTATCCCTCACTGAGACCATGACAGTTCGTCTTCTCCTCACCACCGCAGCCCTCGGGCTTGCTGCCTTGGGAGCTCCGGCTCTGGCAGATGATGTCAGCTATCTCTGTGAACTTGACAGTAACAATCAACCCGTAGGTTGTTTCTATGTCAACAGATCAGATCTAAGTAGTCTTGTCAGACAATACTCCATAAATCCTACGATCAATCCAGTTCGCCCCACTCCGAAAAAAAGTCGTACTGGAGACCCCATTAGCTTCCCTGGTGTCCAATAGACACCCCCCAAGCACCATCACCCAAGACCGGTACTCAGTGTATCGGTCTTTTTCATATTAACCCCCTCAAAAAGTGATGTTATTTGCCCTTGATAAAATAGGGAAAATATGGTATAGTTTTGTCGGCCCTAAGAGGAATTATTCCCTCAACATTAGACCTATGAACCGTCTTCATCGTTTTGCCTCATATGCCCTTCTGGGCACAGCTTCGGCTCTCTACATTCTGGCAGGAGATCCGGCTCTATCATTTGAGCCTGACCGAAATGGGTATTCAGGTGAAAATCATTATGTCAATGTATGTGTAGAAAAAGAAGATGTAAATCGTTGCTATAATAATGTTCCATACAATGATCCCGACTTGATAAGATTTACCCAAAAATATAATCCTGAGGAACCCAAACGTATTCCATGGTTGAGTGATGCCCTTGATAATGGTACGCTTGCCAAAATCACACTCTGTGGTTGGATTGGAGCTAACCTTACTGCTGCTTTGGTCTTCTATGTCATTAAAAAAAGGAGAGGATCAGCTACAGATGGGCTGAATTGAGCTTTCTCAACCACATCAACCCAGACCGGCACCCAGTGTGTCGGTTTTTTCATTTCCCCCAAAAAAAAATATAAAGTATTTGCCCTTGCTAAAGGGTATAAAATATGATATATTTTTTCTCGGAGTCGACATAGAATTCCATGAAAAAAAGGTTCATTCGTCCAGTTCTTTTGACAATTTTTGTGCTATATCTGTTCCTGGGTGTTGTGCCTCCCGCTACAGCCGGTGTAGGAAGTGTAACATATACTCTCTGTGCTAAAGAGGAAAATATTGAGGTATGCCTAGACGTTACTCATATAAAAGATATTGGTATGGGCTATCAAGAATCAAAAATTAGGGCATGTCATCTACTGAAGGAAAGAGTTAAAGCTTCTAAAAGTCATACTAAATAAATATGAATTCAATTAAAGTAAAGGCCGTCATCATAATGCCGGTCTTTTTCATTTTAACTCTGGTAAAGTATCTAGAGTATAGCAATTCTCAATACTATATTCTCCTGATTGTCTGCGCTCCAATTCTTCAAGATAAGCTCCTGTATCTAATTTAATCCCAATATCATACCCAAGCGATCTAATATAAGTCCCACTACTACAAGATATATCTAGGATCAGATAGGGATAAGTATAGTCTAAAACTGTAATATCATAAATATTTACCAATCGAGGTGGTATATCTATCGTTTGCCCCTTACGAGCTAATTCATACATTTTCTTACCATTTATCTTGATTGCTGAGTACATCGGTGGTATTTGGCTAATGTCTCCGATAAAAGAAGCTATAATTTGGTCAATTTCTGCCTTTGTAGGCACTTTTTGTATATTATACTCCTCTACTACACCATCATTATCATAAGTATCACTAATATAGCCTAATTTGAGCTTAGTTCTATAAATTTTATCTTGCTTCATCAATTCTTGACTTCGTTTAGTAGATTCTCTGCCCACTAATAAAATCAATACCCCTGTAGCAAAAGGATCCAAAGTCCCAGCATGCCCAATTTTTTTGATACCATAATGTTTCCGTAGTTTATTGACTACGGTATGAGAAGTAATACCAGCTGGCTTATTAATTGGGATTATCATATAGCTTTATTGTAACATAGAATTTCTGGATGATGAAAGTCTTATTTCCACCCCAACGTCTAAAGACGGTACCCCTCAAAAGGGGAATTTTCTCGTGCATTGAATTATTCTCCTCTTGAGGTGTGGCCAGCTCTGCTGGACGGGGTGGATTATTTTTAGAATTTTATATCCACAGCCGTCTACTTCGTCGACACCCTCGCCAGCGAGGGACAGTTTTTGTGTTCTCCCTTGGGGGAGGTGGCACCGTAGGTGACGGAGGAGGATTAAGTACCTACTATTATTTCTTTAAAAGAGATATGAGGAGGGGGCGACTTTTCAGTCGCCTGTATTTGGTTTTTTCTCCCTTTGGAGGGAGTACCCGTAGGGGGAGGGTGGAGATAACTGTCAAACTATACTTTAAAATTAAACATAATTATCATATACTAAAAATAATATTTACATTCTATCCACCTCCGGCCTGACAGCCACCTCCTCCAAAGGAGGATAATAATTCATAAGTCTCCAACTCTACAAAAAAATGGAGGTATAAACCCTCCGCTAAGAAATAATATGAGGTACTATACCCTTAACACAAAAAAGCGCCGTGTAGACGCTTTTTTATGAATGCAAAGTACAAATTTATTTCACTGCATCTTTCAACTTCTTTCCTGCCTTGAATTTAGGAGTTTTGGTTGCAGCAATTTGAATTTTTTCTAATGTTCTTGGGTTAACACCTTCTCGTGCTTGTCTTTGGGTTACTGAAAAAGTTCCAAATCCAGCTAGAGTTACAGTATCACCTTTAGAAAGAGTCTTGGTTACTACATCAAGGAAAGCTTGAAGCACAGCTTCTGAATCTTTCTTTGAAGTTCCAGCCATCTCAGCTACTGCTGATACTAATTCTGCTTTAGTTGCCATCTACACACACCCCCTTTCTCATATATTTTAAGTTAGTATTTTTAGTTGGATATGTTTTATCCTTTTTTCATCATATATTATATATGCGGAATTGTAAAGGGTTTTTTTATCTAGCGTAGTCAATTATACGAGTTTCTCTGATCAAAGTAACCTTGATTTCCCCTGGATACTTGAGTTCTTCCTCTATCTTTAATGCAATTTTACGAGCCATTTTTTTGGCTTGTATATCACTAATTTTATACGGAGTCACAAATACTCTAATCTCTCTACCAGCATTAATAGCATAACTACGATCTACACCATAAAAAGCATTGGTAATAGACTCCAATTCACCTAATCTCTTTATATAGTTATCCACAGAGTCTCGTCTAGCCCCAGGTCGAGAAGCAGACAAAGCATCCGCAGCCTGTACAATTCTCGATTCTAGGCTTTCATAAGGATATTCCTCATGATGAGACTGCATAGCCTTGATAACCTCCTCCTTGATACCATATTTGCCCAATAAATGCCTTCCAATTTCAACATGCGTACCTTCTACCTCATGATCTAGGGCTTTCCCAATATCATGGAACAGGCCACCCATTTTAGCCACCATCACATTGGCACCAAGTTCAGCAGCAATAGCTCCAGCTAGATGAGCCACCTCTACACTATGCTTCAAAACATTTTGCCCATAACTAGTACGAAACTGCAATCTACCAAGAATATAAGTTAGCTTAGGGTCTATACCGGTAATTCCAGTATCATACAAAGCCGCCTCACCAGCCTCTTTAATATTCTGTTGTACCAATTCCTTAGACCTAGCTACAAACTCCTCAATACGAGCTGGTTGAATTCTACCATCCTCAATCAAAGCCTCCAGAGACAATTTAGCAATATGCCTACGAATTGGGTCAAAACAAGATAATACAATACTATCCGGACTATCATCAATAATAACCTGAACCCCAGTAGCATTTTCCAAAGCCCGAATATTACGCCCTTCTTTTCCAATAATACGCCCCTTAACCTCTTCACTCTCAATAGCCACCGTAGCAGTATTGAACTCAGCCGACTGCCCTTGGGCATACTTTTGCATAGCCAAAACCATAATATTTTTAGCCTTTTGCTCCAACTGATTCCTACGAACCCCTTCTAATCTTTCAATCTGTAATAATAACTCCTCATGCGAAGTCTCCTCCACCTTTTCCAATAACTCAGTTTTAGCTTGATCCCTATTCAGTCCAGATATCTTACTAAGTTTATCCATTTGTTGTTGTTTTAAGTCCTCAACCTCGCGATATAATTCCTTAATTTTCTCACCCTTCGCCTTCAACTCTTGGCGATTAGACTCCAGTTCCTTTAATCTCTCATCTAAGTCATTTTCTCGCCTTAGCACGCTTTCCTCTAGAAGGACAGCAGTTTTCCTAATTTCAGAAGCCTCTTGTCTAGCCTTATCTGTAATAGATTCAGCCTCCTTTTCAGCCTCTTTTTTTAGTTTATTAGATTCCTCTTCAAATTTAGTTTGTAGTGATTGAATTTGAGCCTCTTTGGAGCGGATAGATTTCTTGACAATAAATAATCTAAGAGCATATCCACAGCCAATACCAACTAATGAGCTTAATCCCAACCACAATAATGAAATTGTAGCCATATAATAGTTTGTAAGATAGTAAGTAAATTTAAAAGTATATTTTATATACTACCTTAGTATATCACAACTAAAAATTTTGTGTACTAAATAATCAACAATTAGTTTTGTAAGAAAACTTGGTTATAACTATGCAGACCTATTTTGTCATCGAATAACTCAAGAGTTTGAGATAACCAAAGTTTAGTATGGGGCTGTGCCAAATGCTCATCAAAAGACTCCTTATCCTCATAAGCTTCATAAAACATAAACTCAGCCTCATCAGTACTAGACTGCATCAAATCAAACCACTTACACTTAGGCTCATTCTCTAAGGTAGCTTTCATCACAATATCAGTTAATTCCAAGAACTTTTTTATTTCAGACTTTTTTACATGAACAGTAATACAATTACTATACATACAAGATTTTGTTAATAATATCGTATATATAGTAACTTGTTTAAACTAGATATGTCAAACTTTATCCTATTATTTTTTAACAAAAGTCAAAGCCCAACCAATTTTACCACCACGACCAGTTCTACCAATTCTATGGATATAATCTTCCTCGGTTCTAGGTAATTCGTAGTTAATCACGTGAGTAATATCCCCAACATCAATACCACGAGAAGCCACATCAGTCCCAATCATAATCCAAGCCTCATTATTTTTGAACTTCTTAAGAGCAATTTGCCTGTGCATTTGAGTCTTATCACCATGAATCGACTCTACATCAAAACCATGCTGTTGCAAATCTCTATACAAATTCTCAACCGCAATCTTAGTCTCACAGAAAATAAGAACCTTTTTGACCTCATCCTTATTAAGGATATCCATCAATAAGTCCATCTTATTATCATTACGGGTCACAGGCACAATATCCTGATGAACATTATTACTAGAAACATTCTCAGACAACAATACACTAACAGGATCCACAAGGAAAGTCTCCATCAATTGCTTAGTCTTACCCTCAGTAGTAGCAGAGAAGAATAATTTTTGAGTATCTTTAGGAAGTAATTCCAAGATATATCGAATTTCATCAATAAATCCCATATCCAACATTCTATCCACC
>JBEDBC010000026.1:0-17986 GCA_041177485.1 Candidatus Parcubacteria bacterium
CTCTGATTCATCATTATAACCTCTAGCTTGTGATTCAAATGAGTTTACCATATATTATATATTTATTTTTTACATTATTTCTAATTATACTACTTTTAGTATTTTTGCGCAAATTTATGAATTTGATATTTTAATCTGCTTTACGTGGAGCAATCATAGCCCAAGGGGTTTTGAGAATTATAATTATATCAAGCCAAATACTCCAGTTTTCGATATAGAAAGTATCGTATAACACCTCTTCTTCAAAGCTTAGATCTGACCTTCCATTGACTTGTGCCATTCCGGTAATTCCTGGTTTTATGGTGAGTACTTTTTTGTGATGTTGTTTGTACTTATCCACCTCTCTTGGCTGATGTGGCCTTGGACCCACGAGGCTCATAGTACCCTGTAATACATTGAAAAACTGGGGTAACTCATCTATGCTAGTTTTTCTAATAAACTTACCTAATCTAGTGACTCGTGGGTCATCTTTGATTTTGTACAATGGTCCTGATTTGGTGTTTTTCTCAGCTAGGAGTTTTTGTTCTAATTCGATGGAGGCAGCATTACTCTCATCTGTACACATATCCTGATACATGCTTCTGAATTTGTAGACGTCAAAGTTTTTTTTACCTACTCCTACTCTTTTGTTTTTATACAAAATTGGACCTGGGGAGTCTAATTTGATAGCTATAATAGTGAGTATATAGATTGGAGACAAAATTATAATGGCGATACTTGATACGACTATGTCGAATAATCTTTTGTATATACTGCCCCAACCTTCTAGTGTTGTTCTCTTGACTCGGAATAAAAGTACTCCAGATAAATTTTTGACTTCTACTTGGGTGTACATATCGAATATATTGGGGACATATTGAAAGTCAATTTTATATTCTTCGCAAAGATAGTTGATTTTAATTAACTTTTCTTGATCAAGGTTGGTATCTGCTAAGATTACTTCATCGATTTGTTTGGTTAGAATTAAATGTCTTAAATTTTTTAGATCTAACTTATCTTGAATTTCCACAATTTGATAACTAAATCCAGCTTTGGTATTAAGCGTATCTAGTAACAACTTTCCCGCTATATCATTTCCGGTTATAACCACAACTCTATGCACTCCCCATTTATATGTTTTGTTGATATAGTCTTGTATAAAATGTAACGCCATTCTGCCTAACAAAAGTAGGATAATTGATAAAAACCAAATGGAGATAATTAAAAATCTAGATGAGAAAATATCTCTAGAATAAAAGAAATAATATAGAATTATAATAAGAATTGTAGTTGAGACTGAGCTTAGAATACGATAGAACTCCACAACTATGGTTCTTGTTCTTCTGGTTATGTACATCCCAGAAAAGGCCAAAATTAAAATATTTATAGCTGCAAATATTAAAACAAAGCTATTATACCAATTATTACTAAGATCATATAAGATTGGCCTAGCTTCTACTGCAAAACTGGAGATTCGAATTTGATATGACAAAAATCCTGCTAGAATAATTAAAATAAAGTCTACAGGTACTCTGACTGCACTAAATAGAAGCTCAAACTTATTCATATCTTATTTAATTGATTGTATATATATCCAAGAAGAATATAAGCTGGATTCTGTTACATATAAGACAAAAAGCTTATATGTAGGCAGTCATTTATCTTGAAATATTGTTACCAATATTTTCTTGGCGGCACTCTTTTCTACAAAGAAAAGCACGACCTTGCACCTGATAGGGTTTATCTCTTTTCACCTTAGATGAGTATAAACTCAAATGTTTTGTCTCTGCGATACTATCCCGCTTAAGTAAACTTAAGGATGGGTGTTACCCACTATCATTTATTATCATAAGATAATAAGTGTCCAGACTTTCCTCACTCACCACCAAAGTGGATATGCGCGACTACCATTCTTCTTGGATACTATTATTATAAGTATTTTTTAACAAAAGAGCAAATTATTAATCTTGACTTGCGGCTATATCAATCATATTCAACTGCAACTCTCTATTACCACCCCATTCATTTATCTCTAATCTAAATACTAAGTCAATAATATCGTTGCGATGTAACTGGTCTAATAGATAGCCAAAGTTAAATCCTATAGCATTGATAACTAAAGGCGTTCCCATCTGGGACTCAGAGGATAACCTCAGTTTTATATGGTTTTTATTCATACCAAGAGTCTGAATATCTGTGATTCTTAGTTTTTTAACCAAAAATATAGGTGTTGGGTTGGCCATACCAAAAGGAGCTAATTTATAAAAAGAATCATATAAGTCCCAGTCTACGTCTTGAGCATTTAACTCAATGTCTATATTCTTGTATGGTTTCAGATTATCCATATCTACTTCTTCACGAATTTTCTTTCTCAAGAACTCACCAACTTCATCAGATTTATGGGTGGAAAAAGTAATTCCAGCAGCTTGACTATGACCACCACCGGATATAATTAAATTTTTCATACCATCTAATGCTTTCGATATATCAAATTCAGGTATACTTCTAATTGAAGCAACATTGTGATGTAATTTTTCTTGATACAAGACGACTGGTCTATAATATTTCTCTACTAATCTGGAAGCCACTATACCCAATACACCTATTGACCAATCTTTGTCTCCTTCAAAAATAACTGATAAATGTTCTAGATTTTCATATTTTGCTAATCTAGACTCTACTTCCTTTAATACTGTTTCCGTAAGAGCTTTTCTTTCTTCATTAAGAATCTTTAGCTCAGCTGCTAATTTTTCAGCTTCATTAGCACTGCTAGTTGTGAATAGCTTGAATGCTTGATTGGCATGGGATATACGTCCTGCTGAATTAATATGTGGTGCAATTTGGAATCCCACTGAATAGACGCTTATATTGGAAGATTCTATACCATTTATTTCATCTACATCTGGAACTATACCAATAGTATTCATTAATGCCTGTAGTCCGATATTTCTGGTTTTTCCCAAAACATATAATCCATACCTAACTATAATTCTATTTTCTCCTACTAATGGCACCATATCTGCGACTGTACCAATAGCAGCTAGATCCAAAAACCATTTTTCATAGCCTATAGGAATAGAATCATAACCAACTTGGGTTCTCATTTCTGTTAAAAGAGCTGTTATAACTTTGAACGCCAAACCTGCCCCACATAAATCTTTGAATGGATATGGGTCTCCTTTTCTTTTTGGAACTATAGTTGAAAATGCTGGTGGCATTGTATCTGGTACGGAATGATGATCCACTACTATGACATCTGTACCAGAGTTTTGTATGGCCTGTATTTCAGGTGCACTCCTTACTCCACAATCCACCGTAATTACTAGTTTTGCTTGTGACTCTAGTATATAAGTTACACCCTCATCTTTGAGACCATATCCTTCTTTGTGTCTATCTGGGATATATACCTGAACATATTTATCAAAATCCTCACTATCATTACCACCAGACTTTAATTCACCTTTTTGATTTAGAGCTAAAAAGGAAGTTTTAATACCTTGATACAAAATTGTACTTCCTGTGACACCATCTGCATCATAATCACCATATATGATTATTTTTTCTTTGTTTCTGAGGGCTTGAATAATCCTATCAATACTTTTTTTCATATCTAGTATGAGAAAAGGATTAATAAGATCCTGATAATCTGAGTTAATAAAATTATCTATATCAGTAATTGAATTTATATTCCTATTCCATAGTAATTGTAGTATTACAGGACTAATTTCTGGATATTGAGATATTGTTTCTTTGCTTATAGGAGTTTTAATGCGCCATTCGTATTTTGATATCATATTTTTGAGTTATTATTGTTTGTTTTTACAATTTAATTCTACTGTAAATGTATATGGTTCCTCGTAGTTATTTAGGGTTAATTTTATAGGTATATAGTCTTTATCCTGAAACTCTATACAATCTTTCCCAAAAAATGAATCTATAAATTCTGAATAATCTGGAGAATCTTTTTTCAACAACAGAGTATAATCTTTATCTTTGGAATGTAATATATCTCTAATCTTATTTAGTATATCATTTGGGCTATTTTGTCCCCTAATAATAAAGTATCTAACACCTAACTTTTTAGCTGTTTCTATATCTTCAGTTCTACCAAGATGACTGAATAATACTATCGGTACTTTTTGGTACCCTGGAAGTAATTTTAATTTTTCAAAAACTTCAAATCCCGTCATATTAGGCATTTGTATTCCAGAGAATACTAAGTCATATTGATGATTTTTAGCCTTATTAAATCCATCTAAGCCATCTATGGCAGAATCAATAATAAAGTTTTCTTGTTGCTGAAATCTCTCTACATAGACATCTCTAAGATCCTTATCATCTTCTATAATCAATATACTATGAGGCTTATCCCTGTCTTTTGCATCTAAATGATACTGATGTAGAATATCTTTTATCTTTTCAACTACATCATTAGGGGTTGTATTACCTCTTATTATTACATGCTTAATTCCTAGTCCATATGCCTGCTGGATATCTTCACTTTTACCTAGGTGACTAAATATAATAAAGGGTGTATTTTTTAACTTATCTTTTGATTGCAAAAATTCAAATAAATCAAATCCCGTTTTATTTGGCATTTGTATTCCAGAGAAAATTAGGTCATATTGAGTTTCTTTCACTTTATTAATCCCATCTAGACCATCTACAGCTACGTGAACATCGAAGTCTATTTCTCTATTTAGTCGTTCGGTATAAATACTACGTATTAATTCATCATCTTCTACTACTAAAATCTTATATTTTGCTTCCATATTTTTTAATTTAGATATAGCTTATTTCTAATAATCTATTATACTTGCTTACGCGTTCCGCCCTAGCTGGGGCTCCAGACTTCATATATCCAGAACCAACACCTACAGCCAAATCGGAAATAAATGTATCGATCGTATCTCCACTTCGATGAGATATCATAGTTGATAAATTATTATCATGCGATAATTTAATAGCATCTATGGTTTCAGTAAGTGTACCAATTTGATTTGGTTTAATTAAAACTGAATTACAAAGCTTTTTATCTATGGCAGTTTTAATACGAGCTGTATTTGTTACTAATAAATCATCCCCTACTATTCTAATGCTATCACTATTTTTAGAATAAAATTCAATCCAACTACTAAAGTCATCTTCAGCAAAGGGATCTTCGATAGAGACTATTGGATATTTTGCAATCCAATTCTGGTATATAGAAGATAACTGATTCCCAGAATATAATTTTTTATCAAATTTATATTGTAAAGTATCAGCATTAAAGAACTCAGTTGCTGCTACGTCCAGAGCTAAGGCACAATCTTGACCTGGAATATATCCTGATTCCACAATAGCTCGTAACAATAATTCTAGCCCATCTTCATTGTTATCTAATCTAGGAGCAAAACCTCCTTCATCACCCACAGAAATAATTTGCCCTTCTTTAGATAAAATATTTTTTAAAACTTGATATATCTCTGAGCCCATTCTTATATTATCTGCTATATTCTCTTTGAGTGGCATAATCATATATTCCTGTATATCTAATCCTGAATCTGCATGTTTCCCACCATTTAGTACATTAAAGCCAATTTTAGGAAATTTGATATTTTGATTACTAGAATTTGCTATTAGCGTAGAAATATAAGAGTATAACTCTTGATTTTTAGCCTGAGCAGCAGCTTTAGCTACTGCCAAAGAAACAGCTAAAATAGCATTGGCTCCCAGTCTAGATTTATTAGGAGTATTATCTAAATCAATTAATATTTTGTCAATTTGCGCTTGTTTTGTAACATCTAATCCAATTAAGCTAACTCTAATTTCACCATTGATATTATCTACTGCATGTAATACTCCTTTACCTCCATATCTACTTTGATCACCATCTCTTAATTCTACTGCCTCATGTGAACCAGTAGATGCACCAGATGGAACATATGCCATAGATTTGGTACCATCTTGTAATTCAACAGAACAGGCTACAGCTGGCAAACCTCTTGAGTCTAATAATTCATATCCTTTAATGTTTTTAATTTCCATATTATTATTTTTTATAAACTATTTTTTGTATAGAACCGAATGACTTATTATCTTTTATAGCTTGTAATTCTAATCTGTTTTCTCCTTGACGTAAAAGTATATTGATTTCAAAACTACCACCTTCTTTAAGTGTAACCTTTTGTCCGTTTAAAGTCAAATAATCTGCTCCATTTACCGTTCCTGATAGACTATAGTTTTCTTGACTAAATATTTCATATGAATCAGAACCATTTAAACTAATAACTGGAATATAACCTAGTTGATATATTTGAGACACTAGATATAATAATGCTACAGTACTTATGAATATAATTAAACTTTTTTTGAAAAATTTCTGATTAATTACAACCTTTTTATTAGAAAAATTATTATATTTACTCGATGCATACAGTTCATACTCTTTATTGTATAGTTCAGCTAAGGCACCATACTTAAGTCCCAAAACATAACTTAGCTTTTTTAAAATTGGTGTGGCTTCATTTAAACTTTTAAAGAGACGATAGTTTCCTTTCTCTAGAGCATAAATATATTCTGATGGAGTCGATAGCTTGGAGGCAAGCTGGTTAACTGTTAGATTTAATTTAAGCCTATATTTAGTTAATATGTATCCTAGCTTAATCTCGCCACTATTCATTGTCTTCAGTATATTTACTTATCAATACATCCCTAGGCTTAGACCCTTCAGCTGGTCCAACTATTCCCGCTTCTTCTAACTCATCTAGTAGCCTGGCTGCCCTTGCATATCCTACCTTTAATCTTCTCTGTAACAATGATGCTGAACCTTTACCAGTCTCTAAAACTAAATCTTTAGCCTGCTCAAACAAAGCATCGGTAGAATCTCCATAATCCACTCCTCCGTCAAAGTAAACTTGTTTCGGAGACTCCGTTTCTGTAATTGATAAATTATAATCATTTTCTCCCTGACTTTTCAGCCAATCTACAACTGCCTTGACTTCATTTTCAGGCACAAAAGGACCTTGAATGCGTTGAGGCTTACCCAAATCTCCTCCCAAGAACAACATGTCTCCCATTCCAAGTAACTTTTCTGCCCCCATCATATCAAGAACAGTTCTTGAATCAATTTGAGAAGCAACTTGGAAGCTGACCCTAGATGGTAAGTTGGCCTTAATTAGACCTGTAATAACATCAGTTGAAGGTCTTTGAGTGGCTAAAATTAAATGTATACCTACAGCTCTAGCCATCTGAGCAATTCTTACAATAGACCCCTCAACTTCTTTTTTATGACTACTCATTAAGTCTGCTAACTCATCAATAACTACCACAATAAATGGCATAATTTCATATTCCTGTTCATCTTCAGCTAATTTTAACTTTCCTGAAGATACCTTTTCATTATAGGTAAATATATTTCTTGTCCCTACTTTAGCTAGAATCTCATACCTTTTTTCCATCTCTGTCACACACCAATTCAGAGCATTCATAGCTTTATCTGGGTTTACAATAGCTGGTGTCAATAGATGTGGGATGCCATTATAAGTTGAGAGTTCAACTCTTTTTGGATCTATAAATATAAATTTTAGCTTAGATGGAGGATTCTTGTATAACATACTAAGAATCATTGCATTTAATCCCATAGACTTACCTGCACCAGTTGCTCCTGCTATTAACAGATGTGGCATTTTTTCCAATGGGAATACTATAACCTTATTCATAACATCTCTACCAAGAGCTAATGGCAGATGGTAGTCATTTTGACTAAATTCTGGGGATTCTATAATTTCTCTCATTCTCACTGTTGCTCTTTTAGCATTAGGCGTTTCTACTCCAACATATGACATACCTGGAATTGGAGCTTCTATTCTAATTGCTTGAGCTGCCATTGCAAGAGCAAGATCACTTTGTAATGCTGTGATTCTAGACAGCTTAATACCGTTAGATGGTCTTAACATAAATCTAGTCACAGATGGACCTACATCAATCTTACCCATCTCTACTTCTATACCAAATGTGCCTAGTGTGCTTTTTATAATTTCAGACCTCTTTTTGGTGTCTCCACTTTTAGGAGCATCATCTGTTCTGCCTTTTTCTAAGAGATCTAGTGTTGGTAAATTAAACTGACTTTCTTTCATCCAATCTGGAGTTTTAGGTAAAGAATTTTGAGGTTTAGCAGACTCTGATTTGAATGCTGAGGTATCTTCTTCGTCATCACTATCTTGTTGAAAAACGCGATTAGGCAGAGTATCATTAGAGTTTTTTATTATATTAGATTTGTCTGATTCTAACTCATCATTATTGAATAAACTTTTAAACCATGACAAAATTCCATCTATATGAATTGCCCTGTTAAAAACAATAATTAAAGCTGTTATCAGACCTGTAAATAAAGCAATAATTCCACCCCAATATCCAAATAAATACTGTACTAACATACTAATATAGTGCCCTGTATACCCCCCGCCACTTCCCTTTTTAGCTTGAGAAATTGATTCTTCCATATTTTGAAACTGAAGAAGATGCACCAAACCCAAAAACAACACAAAAAGCAGTCCTAGAGAAATGAGCTTAACATAGTATAGTTGTGGCTTATCTTTTGATCTAGCCAATAACGAAACCCCCACATATAGAACTGCAAATGGTAAAATAAACTTCCCCATTCCCAAAACCACACCAAATATTTTGTCTAATGTTGAACCGAATACTCCAGCTGAAGAAAAAAAAGATAGAAAGCTCAATAAAGCAATGGCTATAAATACTATTCCAATAATTGAC
The DNA here is from genome assembly GCA_041177485.1 of Candidatus Parcubacteria bacterium. Classification (GTDB taxonomy): domain Bacteria; phylum Patescibacteriota; class Minisyncoccia; order SW-4-49-11; family SW-4-49-11; genus CALRBF01. Next base: position 8,737 of record JBEDBC010000026.1, read on the forward strand.
CGCTTTGCTTCATTTTTGATTTTAGGCTGGGAATTAGGCTTACTTTTAGGCATATTATTATATTTTCTGAAACTGATTTTTTAAATTAACAATATCATTTTCCCTAACTTTTGTAGATACATCCATATCTCCAGGATTATTTATTGGTATAAGGTGAACATGCACATGATTAACTTCCAAACCTTCTACCTTGACACCTATTTTTTTTACACCTAATATATCTTTTAAATTTTTAGCTACTTTTTTGACATAAATCCATAGATTTCCGTAAGATTTTTGATCTAGGTCAAAAATATAATCTACTTCTTGATATGGAACTACCAACAAATGTCCCAGCTGAGCTGGGTCGTTAGTATGTATAGTAAAAAATTCACCATTATCATCGAATATAAATCCTGGTATTTCTTTTTTTCTAATCTTTGTAAATATAGTAGACATAAGAACAAATTTTAATAAATATATTATACCATATATATCAAAGATTTATAAAAATCTAATAAAAATTATATATTTTTTAGAGCTGATAGAACGTGATGCATCAACATAGAGGTATACCCCCATTCATTATCATACCAGGCCATAACCTTTACTAAATCTCCATCAACTACTTGAGTTAAGTCTAATGAGACTAGAGAACCATAAGGTGACTTAAGAATATCAGTTGAAACTATAGGTTCAGATGTAACTCCCAAAATACCAGACCATTTTTCAGAATGAGATGCGTTAGTTAAAATTTGATTAACTTCTTCTACACTAGTATCTCTAGAAGTTAACATGGTCAAATCTATCAGAGATCCAGCTACCACAGGCACTCTTACAGCAACCCCATCGAATTTACCTTCTAAATCTGGTAAAACCTTACTGACTGCTTTTGCTGCACCAGTACTAGATGGGATTATGTTTTGAGCTCCTGATCTACCACGTCTTAGATCAGTTAAATCAGCCATCCCATCTACAATAGATTGTGTGGCCGTATAAGCATGAATAGTTGATAATAGTGCCTTTTCTATTCCTAAAAACTCATGTAATACAGCCACTACAGGATTAGTAGCATTGGTTGTGCAAGAAGCATTAGAACTAATTACCACATCTTTGAGAGCTTCTTCATTTAGAGATGGAGTGACCATAAGAGTATCATCTTTTGCTGGGGCTGAAATAACAACTCGCTTGGCTCCAGCCTCTATATGAGCCTGAGATTTTTCTGTAGTTGTAAAAAATCCAGTAGACTCAATAACTAAATCTATATCCAGAGATGACCAAGGCAAATTTGCTGGGTCTTTTTCTGAACAAACTAAAATATTTTGGTTGTCAATTTTAATATATGACTTACCTTCCTTCTCAATAACTGAAACCTCTTGAGGAATAGTACCATAAACTGAGTCATATTTTACCAAATAAGCCAAGTTATGTACATCACCCAAATCATTTACAGCCACTATTTCTAGTTTTTCATTATAAGGTGACAGTAAGGCTATTTTTAAGAATGTTCTACCAATTCTACCGAAACCATTGATTGCTATTCTTTTTTTCATAATTATATATTTATTAATTAATCTTTTATTGTATAATATCACCTCTTGATAAACTATTCAAGACAGTGGAGGGTGGATATATCACTCTATTCCAAGACAAACCTAATCCCAAAAAAGCATTTGGTGAGGCAAAAGGTCTTTTTGTATTATTTTCAACCCAATATACAGACTGATCATCTCTTATAATTGACCCTTCTTGCGGGTATACTTCAGTCGAAGTAGGCATAGAGTCTAATATATCTCGACGGGTAAACATAAGATCATTCCAGCCATATCTAGTTAGATATGTATATGGAGTACTAAAAGGTTTTTTATTACCATTTTCAATCAGATAAGCACCTGTACCGTCTGAGAAAACCACACTACCATTAGGAGGTTGATTTGTATCGAATAGCACCGCACCTGTAGGATGATTATTTAATACAGCTTGTGATGGGAAGTAAATGTTACTCCAATTATAACCCAAACCTAGAAAAACAGATGGAGAGGCTATAGGACGCTTCATACCCTGTTCAATAACATATACTTTTTCTCTATCTGCTATCAGGAATCCCTCTCTTAATGGCAAGGCATCCCCTGTAGGGATACTATCAAAACTAGACTGCGGAACTATTAAAATATCCTCCCAACGATAGTAATATGATAAGAATACTAGCGGGTCAATAATAGGCCTCTTAACTCCTTGCTTTACTACAAACACTCCTGAATTTGAAGTTCTAATTAGGGCTCCGTTTGGATAACTACGCCTAATCATTGCATTATTCATTGAGATTAAGCGACCACTTTTACTAGAGCTATTAATTAAATTGTGAACATCATCTGTACTAATATAGCCATAATAATCACGCCAAGCAGAAATAACACCAGAAACAATAGCTGTAGAAACTGAAGTTCCTGATCTATATTCCAAACTCCCATTATTACCATACCCTATAATATTGTCTCCTGGAGCAAAGACATCTACACCTAATCCATAATTAGCGTAATCCGGTATTTCCCCCCTACTATTTACCGTAGACACACCTATAACCCAGTTTTTATTACCGTCATTATTAAATGGGGAAACAGAAGGTGTAGATATATTAGAATAACCATTACCAGCAGCTGCAACTACAACTATACCCCTCTGGTATGCATTTTCTATCACTGGATTTAACGTAATATCATATTGTGTAGAAGCTAAACTTAAGTTTATAATTGTGGCATTTTGATCGATAGCATACTGTATTCCTTTTATTAAATCTGCCAGATACCCCTCACCTTTAGAATCCAATACTTTAATTGGCAAAATGCTAACTTTGTCATTAATACCAGCTATGCCCTGAAAATTATCAGTTTTCGATGCAATAATACTAGAAATAAAGGTTCCGTGGCCATTATCATCCACAGTATTAGTGCTATCATTAATAAAGTTATATCCTGATAAAATTTTACCCGAAAGTTCAGAAATAGGTGCTACCCCTGTATCAATAATGGCTATTTTTGTATTTCCCTGTTTTACATTGTTAAGTTTTGGATAAGCTAAATCAAAGTCTATATCTATGTCTGCAATACCCTGCTCCTTATTCACTATTTGAGAGGTATTATTAAGATACCATTGATCACTATATTTAGGGTCGTTAGTGGCCAAATAGATCTTACTATTAGGAACATCTTTTAATATACAATCCTGATTAACTTGATTTTGGGCAACTAAATATAAATTATCTGATAATTGTTCTTTGTAATTATCTATGTCACACCTAGTTTGCACTATACGACTATCAATTTGAGCAAGAGCAATACCAGGTACGAAAGAAATTATAAAAAGTAAAAATAACTTAATTTGATATTTGATCATCTTGTTTTGCATATTTAGTTTTAATATTAATTATTTTATTCTCAATTGTTGATAGATGTGACTTACATATTTGTGCCAATTCCATACCACTTTCAAAGAGCATCAGCCCCTTTTCCAACTCTAAAGCATCATTATTTTCAAGATCTTGCGTTAATTTTTCTAACTCAGTGAAAGCTTGTTTAAAAGACTTAGTTGTTTTTTTCATATATAACACTCTATATTATACCCAATCTGATGATTGTCTGGTCAATAATTCAGACCTGTATCTCTTATTGGCTAATAACTCCACGGATACCCTTTCCATCCTAGATGATTGTGAACCCTTTACTAAAATAATATCATCTGGTGTAATAAAGTCAACTATATGCATTGCTGCCTCTTCTGAATCTTCAAACCAATGATATAGTCCATCTGGGTTATTATTATGGAATGCTAGTAAGAGATCTTTTGTTTCCTCTCCTACACCTATACAAACATTAACAATTTCAGAAGCTAATATTCCCATATCTTGATGAATTGATTTTGAATCTTGCCCCAATTCTTTCATAGCACCTAAAATAGCAACTTTTCTCGCTCCTGGGACCTTTAATCTATCCAGGGTATCTAAAGCCATTGCCATTGCTGATGGAGCTGCATTATAAGTATCATCCAAAAGCAAAGTGTCTTTTACTCCCTCTAAACACCTAAGCCTCCCTTTTACTGGGACAACTCTTTTAATTTGCTGGGAAATATCTATCAGATTAATTCCGTCTATTAGACCTAAAGCTATTGCTGGCAAAATAGAGGTAACTTGATGTTTTCCTAAGATATAGTCAACCTGAAATGGAATGCTGCTTCCCCTATATTCTATCTTAAACTTACCTTTTGGAACTATACTACTATAATAATTAGCCCATTGCTCCTCTGTATCCACAACATCAATAGACACTTTAAATTCTGACGCCTTGATATCTACCTCTCCAAAGCCAAATGTAATCACATCATCTCGTTTACGATAAATAGACTTCAAAACAGAGTCATCACCATCAATAATCAATGTGCCTTCGGGCTTTAATGCACGTAGGATTTTGGCATCCTCATTGATTAACTCTCGTTTATTTGCAAACTGTGACAAGTGGACCGGATTTTCACCTATAAAACAGAATATAACAACGTCAAACTCCAAAAATTCAGTTATGAATTCATCCATATCTCCAGGAGCATCTACGCCGACCTCTAAAACTAAGATTGGTGGAAACTCACTATCCCCAAACCAAGACTTAAACAAAGCCTTAAATATGATTTTCATCCAGGAGACAGTATTTTTACCAGGATACCTCTCACCGATCAAAGATAGAGTAATTCCTATAGGTGTATTATAATTTTCAATATTAGTTCCGACTGGACTAAATTCCTGTAAAAATGATACTATATTTAATCTAGTACTAGTTTTGCCAACATTTCCAACAACTCCAATTACTGTAGGTTTATATTTTTTCAATAATTTTTTTACAGCATACTTCAGTATTTTATAAATAATTGTTTTCATATCAAATCGACTTATCTGGCTGCATTAAGAAATAATTAATCAAGAACTCATTCAACTCTTTTACTTTCGGTACCACTGATGTATCTGAGAATCTCGCCCCTTGAGGACTATCAAGGGATATAAGTAAAGTATACTTTGGATTGTCCAATGTGGCAAATTCTATGAATGACTGATAAGTAGGCCCACCACTTTTAATATACTTACCATTTACAGCAATTTGACCCGTACCAGTCTTCCCACCAATATTGTAACCCTCAATTGAGGCTCCCTTACCAGATCCATTATCTACAACATCCACTAACATTTCAGACAATACACGTGCTTTATCTTCTGACATGGACTGTCCTTGAACTTCCGGTTCAATATTTGTAATTTGACCATCTGGCCCTTCAATCGCTTTCACCAACCTAGGCTTTACAATTTTACCTCCATTCACAATACTATTAAAAGATGTCAACATCCTTATTGGGGTCATAGAAATTCCCTGTCCATAAGAAGCGTTAGCATAGTTAATTTCTCTTGCATCTCTAGTATTTTTAGTGATATTAGAAATGTTATTATTTGCCTCTCCGTGTAAGTCAATACCTGTTTTACTACTTATTTGAAAATCATTAACAATACCAGATACAAATGCATCTCTGCCTAATTTTCTTTGAATAAAAATCATACCCAAATTAAGTGAATTCTCTAAAGAATATCTCATCGTTTGAGTACCATATGTTTTATTAGACCAATTAGATACATCAAAACCATTAATTTTTTCCGTACCTTTATCTTCATAAGTAGTATCTGGGGTAATCACCCCTTTTTCTAACCCCACACCAACAGTAATGGGTTTAAAAATGGAACCCTGTTCATATAAATTACTAATCCAAGGATTTTTATATATAGAGATATCTGGAACTTTATTATAGTCATTAACATCAAAAGTTGGATTTGAAGCCATAGCAAAAATATCGCCAGTTTTAGGGTCCATAATGGCACCAAGTGCAAATTTAGGTTTATATTCTTCAGATAAGTCAGCTAGAGCTTCTTCTAGTTTAAACTGTAAAGTATGATCAATGGTTAGAATTAAATTTGATCCGTTAACAGCATCCTCTTTTTTTCTATCGCTATTAGCAATCCATCTCCCCTTTCCATCTTTTGCCTCCACACTCATAAACCCATCTCTACCCTTTAGAACATCATTGTAATACTGCTCCAATCCATATTGACCACTACCTGTACCACTAGATACAAATCCCAAAATATGAGCTCCCAAAGTTTTTTCTGGGTATATTCTATTAGTATGTTTTTCCAACAATAAACCAATTAATCTTTTATCTTTTATTGGGGCAACGATATCTTCCGATACACCACGTGCAAAGATATAATATTTATTATCTGTTTTATTGAACTCCTCCTCCAATCTTACTTTATCAATATCTGGAAAATTTTGATTAATAAAATCTTTGATAATAGATTTATTAGTTTCATTACTAGAGGCAAAGGCATTGGCATCTATTCCCACATTATATTTAGTCAAATTAATAGCAACTGGAAACCTGCCACCAGATTTAAGGTCTTGAAAGTAAATATTTCCTCTTTCACCAGTCAACTTATACTCTTTACTATGCTTACTTTCTGCTATAACCTTATATTTTTCATGATCCAATACTTGAATTTGAAAAGCTCTTAATAAAATTAATCCAAATGATAAAACAATCCCAGCTCTAAATATATTAAGTCTCAAAACTTCATAATTGGATTTTTTAACATACTTATTTTTTTTACTAACAGCCATATATAAACTATTTTTTCACTAAAGCCCCATCCTTATCAATATAAACAAACTCAGCATACTCCATATCACCAATAATAGGATTATTAACTACATTACCTATAGCATTATATTGAGCAACCTGAGTATTCAATCTAGTATTATACTGCTTTAACTCTTCAAATTCCAACTTATCATCAGCCAATATATAATTAGACATCCATAAGTTGGTATTTTCAGTGATATACACAACTCCCAAAAGTAATAGTATTAGAGACAGCGTGTGAACAGGTTTTATTTTCATATATTTAGATCTTTTCAATAATACGGAGTTTTGCTGAACGAGACCTCGGATTCGCGCCTAATTCTAGATCAGAAGGGCCAATGGGTTTTTTGGTCAAAATATTTACGAAACCCTCAGATTTCCACTCACGGAAAGTATTTTTTACTATTCGATCTTCTCCAGAGTGAAAAGACACTATAGCCAACCTTCCAGAAGAATTTAGCAGATTCAGAGATGATGCCAAAAGAGAGTTTAGTGCACCAATTTCGTCATTAACCTCCATTCTCAAAGCTTGAAAAACTCTGGTAGCCGGATGAATAGATTTTTTAGAAAACTTAGTAGGGACAATAGATAGAATGATATCAACCAGCTGAGTGGTGGTTTTAATAGATTTTTTCTTACGATTTTCTACAATAACCCTTGCAATTCTCCCTGCAAAAGGCTCATCTCCCAAATCTCTAAATAATTGAGTCAACTCATCTTGAGAATAAGTATTCACAATCTCCTCTGCAGTCAAACCATCAGAGCTAGTATCAAACCTCATATCAAGAGGAGCCTCATCTTTAAAACTAAATCCCCTTGAGACATCATCTAATTCCATTGAAGACAAGCCTAAATCTGCCACGATACCATCTAACGAACTAATTCTTAACTCAGCTAAAACTTGCTCAATAAATCTAAAATTACTATGCTTCAAGATAACCTTTCCCTCACTAATTTGAGAAGACAGCCTATCTTCAACCAAGTACAAGGCCTGCTTATCAGCATCAATCCCTATAACCCGACCAGAACCAAGCTGATCTGCAATCAACTCAGTATACCCACCAAATCCGACAGTAGCATCTACATATATACCATTCTCACGAATTGCCAAACCTTGTACTGCTTCATTGATCAAAACTGGAATATGTTTTAATTCTGACATAATTATACTCCTAAATCTGCTAACTGCTCAGCAATCTCACCCGATTCTGCCTCAGTTCTCTCTTTATAACCCTCCCACTCAGACTCATCCCAAATTTCTAATCTATCAAATAAACCGGTAATCACAACTTTCTTACCTAATTTTGCATAATTTCTAAGATAATCTGGCAACACAATTCTGCCCTGCTTATCTAGAGACACATCCATTGCACCTGCCAACATAAGACGACTAAAAGCCCTATTATTATTGCTACTAATAGGTAATTTACTCAATTTAGTTGCAAGTTCTTTCCAAGACTCATAAGTATAAACCCAAAGACAATTATCCAATCCTTTAGTCACAACAAGCCCAGCTTTCAAATCCTCTTGAAACTTTTTAGGAACTGCAAGTCGTCCCTTATCATCAATGCTATGGCTATATTCCCCTATAAACATATTTTATTCACCATTTATTTCCACTTTTTACCACTTTTTACCATTATATATGTATTTTTACCCCTTGTCAACTAAATTAATCCACATTTAATGAAACTAAAAAACCCCAAAAGGGGTATTGTGGGGGAAGTATTTAGTAGGAAATATCTTTAAGTGACCTGTATTTGTATTAAAATTCCCCCTACTTCGCCTTAGATTTGGTAGATTTTTTAGGTTTATAATTTGAAGCTGATTTCTTCTTAGCTCCTTCTATATATTTACAGTCAGGATACCTATTACAGGCTTTGAACGGTCCCCTTTTACCTTTTTTGAACACCATATCACCAATTTTACATTCTGGGCATTTCTCTCCAGTTTTATTCTCAATCTTTTTGATAGTTTTACACGTAGGATAATTAGAGCAGCCCAAAAATGGACCGAATCTTCCAGATTTCACTTCCATTACACCATCTTCACAATTAGGACATTTCTCTCCCCCAAAATCTGCTTGAAGTTGTTTCTCCTCATCACTTTTATCAGTATATTTACACTCTGGATAATTAGTACAAGCTACAAATTTACCAAATTTACTGCGTTTTAATTCCAATTGCCCTCCACATTCTGGACAAGGTCTATCAGTTATTATCTCACGATGTCTCTCGACAGTTTTTTCTTTAGTTTGTAAATTCTCAGCGAAAGGATTATAAAAATCCGCCATTGTCTTCTGATATGTATCCTTCCCGAGAGAAATCTCATCAAACTGCTCCTCAACTTTGGCTGTAAATTCAATATCTACAATCTGTGGGAAATGTTCTACCAACATATCTGTGACAGTTTTGCCAATATCAGTAGGGGCAAACCGTCTATCTTCGTTTTTAACTACATAACCTCTAGTCTGTATAGTCGAGATAATCGAAGCATAGGTGGACGGCCTTCCAATAGCATTAGTCTCGAGTGCTTTAACCAGACT
>JBEDBC010000027.1:0-8499 GCA_041177485.1 Candidatus Parcubacteria bacterium
GGATCCGGTAAAGGAACTCAAAGTGGTATCCTAAAACAAAAATTTCGTATGGAAGCAATTCCTTATGGAGACTTCTTTCGTGGAGTGGCTTCAGACAAAGGATTCTTAGCTGATAAAGTAGCCTCTACTATTAATAATGGAGAATTTTTACCTTACTGGATGTCAAGTTATGTATTAATTGATTACCTTGTTACTAATCATAATAATAAAACTGGTATTATCTTAGATGGGGCAGCTAGGTCAAAAGAAGAGGCTATTGTGGTTCATAAAGTTCTAACTTGGTTTGAGAGAGAATATAAGGTTATATATATTGATGTACCAGATGATATTGTGATTAATAGATTGTCTGAGAGATTGAATTTATTAGAAAGAGAAGATGATAAGCCAGAGCATATACGTCATAGAATTGATGAGCATAATAAATTTGTTACTCCGTCTATTGAATATTTTAAAGAAAAAGGTAAATTAATTACGATTAATGGAGACCAGTCAATGGAAAAGGTATCAGCAGATATTCTAGAAGCATTAAAATAACTTATGTCTGAATATCGCATCAAAAGTAAAGATGAAATTCAGGCTATGCGAGAAGGAGGTAAAGTCCTAGCAGAGACTTTGCTTTGGTTGAGAGATGATAAGATTAAAAATGGTATTAGTACTCAAGAAATAGACATCTATACTAGAGAGTTTTTTGAGAAAAAGAAAGTTAAACCTGTATTCTTGGGGTATTATGGATTCCCTGCTGTTATCTGTACTTCTATTAATGATGCTGTAATACATGGAGTTCCTAACTCTAATACTATTATTCAAGAAGGTGATATTGTGTCATTGGATTGTGGAGTATTACATAATAATATGATTGTTGACAGTGCGATTTCTTTTGGAATAGGTGAGATTTCAGAAGAGGCTCGATTATTATTAGAGAGAACTCAAAAATCTTTGAATAAAGCTATCAAAGTGATTAAAGCTGGAGCTACTACGGGGGACATTGGATATGCTGTAGAGTCTTATATTGACCAATTTGGATATGGTATTATTAGAGATTATGCTGGTCACGGAGTAGGGCATAAGTTGCATGAGGACCCTAATATTCCTAACTATGGTAATGCTGGAACTGGAACAAAACTAGCATCTGGTCTTACTATTGCAGTGGAGCCTATGATTACACTTGGCTCAGAGGATGTCTTTACCGATGCTGATGATGATTGGACTGTATATACTGAAGATGGGTCTCTGGCTGCTCATTTTGAGCATACCATCTTAGTCACAGATAAGGGAGCAGAAATATTAACTCAAATCTAATATGTCAAATTCTACACTCACAGCTATTGAAGTTGAGCGAAATCACCGTATAGAAAAAGCTAAGTTATTGCAGTCTAAAGGGAATAATCCATATACCGAGCAGGTCAAAAGAGATATGACTTTGCAAGAATTAAGTCAAAAATTTGATTCTATCAAGGGGGATACTGTGACAGTGGTAGGATATATTAAGTCACTCAGATTATCTGGTAAAATTGGCTTTACTACTGTGGAAGATGACTCTTTGACAGATGGGTTCCAATTTATATTTAAGTCGGATTTATTGGAAAAGGCTCAGCTTAATTTTCAAGATTTCAAGGAGTTGGTAGATAGGGGAGATTATATTCAGGTAACTGGAACTTTAGATTTATCTCAAAGAGGGGAGCCCAGTGTTTTTGTAAGCTCATATACTGTTTTAACTAAGTCTCTAAGGTCACTGCCAGAAAAGTTAGATGATATTGAGCTAAAGTATCGCAAAAGATATGTAGATATGAAATTGCATCCTGCAGTAAGAGAAATATTTCGGATGAAAAGCAAATTCTGGCAATCTACTAGAGAGTATATGCTTAAACATGACTTTCTAGAATTGCAAGCTCCAACTCTTGAACATACCACAGGAGGAGCTGAAGCGAAACCATTTTCTACACATCATAATGCTTTGGATGAAGACTTTTATCTCAGAATTAGCTCAGAATTATTCCTAAAAAGATATATTGCTGGAGGATTTGAGAAAGTCTTTGATATAGACAAGAATTATCGTAATGAGGGAATTGATGATGAGCATTTGCAGGAATATATTCAATTTGAATTTTATTGGGCTTATTCTGAATTTGAGCAAATGCTTGCTTTTTCTGAGGATTTGATTAAATATGTAATTAGCAATACTTTTAATACTTTGGAATTAAAATATCAGGATAAAATTATAGATTGGAGCCAAAAATGGCCTAGACTTTCTTATTATGAATTCATAGAAAAATTTGCAGGAATTTCTCTACAAGAATATGACACAGTAGAAAAGTTGAAAACTCTGGCTGACAGCCTAAATCTTAAATACAGCAAGACTGATGGCTATGGTAGGATGCTAGATTTGATTTATAAGAAAACTGCCAGACCACAATGTATCGAGCCAGTTTGGCTAATTGATCATCCAGTGGCTATCTCACCTCTAGCTAAGAGAAACCCTAGTAATCCTGATTATTCATTAAGGTCTCAGTTGATAGCTTATGGCTCAGAATTAACTAATGGTTTTGCGGAATTAAATGACCCAGTTGATCAGTTGGCAAGATTTGAAGAACAACAGTCTTTAAGAGACCAAGGAGATGATGAGGCTATGATGATAGATACAGATTTTGTAGAGGCTTTGGAATATGGTATCCCCCCGACTTGTGGATTTGCTTATTCAGAGAGATTATTTAGTGTGCTAATGCAAAAGCCAATTCGTGAAACTACAGCATTTCCATTAATGAAAAGAGAAAAGTAAAATTATATGAAATTAAAACCTCGTACAGCTTTAGTACATGAATATTTGACTAGATTGGGTGGTGCGGAACGTGTACTGAAAGATTTATCAGATATATATAGTGAAGCTGACATTTATACATTACTATATAATGATAAAAAAGTATCAAATTCATTTTCCAGGAATAAAATTAAAACTAGCTTTGTTAATTCTTTCCCAAATTGGATCAAGAAAAAAGTGAAATTTTTAGCTCCAATCTTCCCTTCAGCCATAGAATCTTTTGATCTGTCTAAATATGAATTAGTTATTTCTAGTTCCAACTCTTTTGCTAAGGGTGTAATTACCAAACCTAATGCTATACATATTTCGTATTGTCATGCTCCAGCTACTTTTTTATGGAATGCTTTTTACTCTTATCGTAAGCAGCAAAGAAAAGGTGCTTTAGGAAATTTTCTTATATTAATGATAACTCATTATTTGAGGCAGTGGGATAGACAAGCGGCAGATAGGGTTGATTATTATATTGCGAATTCAAAACTAACCCAATCTAGAATTAAAAAATATTATCGTAAAGATTCAGTTGTGATTTACCCCCCTGTGGATATAGAAAGGCTAAAACCTACCAAAGAGCATAAAGATTACTTCTTGATTGTTTCACAACTAACTCAATATAAGAATATTGATTTAGCTATTGAGGCGTTTAATAAATTAGGACTGAAATTAGTGATTATTGGTGATGGTCCAGAGAGGAAAAGATTAGAAAAATTAGCAGGTCCAAATGTTGAGTTGAAGGGATTTCTGGATGATGAGACAACGGTAAAATATTATCAAAACTGTAGGGCATTTATATTTGCTGGTAGTGATGATTTTGGAATTGCCCCAGTAGAAGCTATGGCTGCAGGGAAACCAGTATTAGCACTGAGAGATGGTGGAGCTTTGGAGACTATTATTGAAGGTAAGACAGGTGAGTTCTTTGATGCTCCAATTATTGAGTTATTGGCTGATGGAGTAAGAAGAATTACAGAGAATATATATGACACTGATTATATTGGCAAACATGCACAGCAATTCAGTTCTAAGAGATTTGTAAAAGAAATACAGACATATATTGATAATATTATGAAAGATAATGATAATTAGTCAAGCAAAAAATCTTATTTGTGAACAAATCACAACTCATACAAGTCAAACATTTATTATCGAAGGATCATACAAAGTTGGTCAAAAAAAATTAGCCAGTGATATTATTTCATTTTACAATAAATCAAAGGGCGCGGATGTAGTTTGGATTAATAAATCCCCAGATAAATCTACTATTGGGCTAGCTGAAATAGAAACTTTAAAAAATAATATCAAACAATCACCACTATATGGAAAATATTCTTTTTCCATAATAGATAACGCTGATTTCCTAACAAAAGAATCTCAAAATTCACTTTTAAAAATTATTGAAGAGCCATCACAGCATAGTATTATTATACTACTTGGGACATATCATAATTTATTGAGTACCATTTATTCTAGATGTTTATCAATTTATTTGAATCCTAGTGAGGCATTAGACTTGAGTTTGGGACATGATGACCTACAACTAGATTTGAAAGCAAACCCCAATCTATACAGAGATTTGGAGTATTTGTGGGCCTTATATTTGGAATTATTAACAAATAAAGAAATTGCTATATTTAATTATGTTGATTTAATATCCAAATACGATATTGAACTGGTTTTATTCGTGTGGGAAAGTATACACTGGATTCTATCACTTGCACATACAGACAAGGAGATGTATACTAGAATAAGACTACAACAAAATTTTCAACAGTTATTGGAAGAGTTACATAAAAAAACTACAGCATCTTGGAACTACAAATTGCTTAGTAAGATACAGGATTTGAAGACTACTATGCTATTCAGTAACCGTAAAAAATCTCTTGCTATTGAACAATTCTTACTATCTAATCATCCAAATTTATGAAAGTATTTTTAATACCACTAACAATTCTTATAGGTGTTCTTATTATCACTGGTATTGTTCTTAATAGTTATTCTCCTATATCTATTCCATCATCATCTAATAATAAGAATAGTAATGCTAAAGGGGCAATTTGGAAATCAGTTGATGCTGGTCGTAATTTTGAACCTAAGTCTCAGATGGAATCGGATTCTAATTTGAACCTTAGTAAAAATGTAATAAAGTTAACAAATGGAGCAAATAATGACATTTTAGCACTAACTAGTAGAGGTGGGGTTTTTAGGACAACTAACTGGGGTAATAGTTGGAATATTCTATTAAATTCCGAAATGATACCTACAACTTTAGCAGTAAGCCCTAATAAAACTGAAGAAGTCTATATTGGTACAATAGAGTCTAAAAGAGCTAGACTGTACAAAACAAATAATCCTAGACAAAACACAAGTTGGCAAGAAATTTACACTGAGCCAAAAAGTGGAACCTCGTTTGTAGATATCAAAATAGACCCTAAAAATGATAATATAGTATATTCTTTATTATCAAGCGGAGTATTATTGAAATCTTATAATAAGGGTTTAGATTGGGTTTTGGCTAATAATCTGAAAACAACAGTAATTGGATTAGATATTGATTCCAACAATCCAGAAGTTGTTTTAGTAATTGGTACAACCAAGGTTTATGTTAGTAAAGACGGAGGATTTAGCTTTGAGGAATCTACTCCAAAGCTAAAAGCGCAAGCTGTGACTGGTGCACAAATCAACTCTTTTGCTGTAAATCCAAATAATTCTCAAGAAATATACTTGGGTAGTACTGGGGAATTGATACGAAGTCAGGATCAAGGTAAAACTTGGGAGAATTTAAGAATTCTTACTCCTAATCTATCTTTACCTATTAATAATATTAGTATTTCAGTATCCAACCCAAATTTCTTGTATTATAATGTAGGTACGGTACTATATACTTCTTCTAATAGGGGAGAAAGCTGGAATACGAGTGACTTGTCTTCCATTGTAAAAAATATATCCGACATCTTAATAGATAGAGAAAAAAGTGATATAATATATATAAGTACTAATTAATTAATTTAATATGTTAAATACAGTCGATATTAAGTCAAAGTTCCAAAAAGTAATAGAAGCTTTCAAAAAAGATGTTCAGTCACTTAGAACTGGAGAAGCTAGTATAGATTTGGTCTCGGATTTGTTAGTTGAATATTATGGTACTCCAACACCATTAAAACAAATTGCCGCTATCAGTATACCAGAGCCTAGAGTAATAATGATTTCACCTTGGGACAAGTCAAGTATTTCCGCTATTGAAAAAGCTATACAGCAGGCTACTCATCTAGGACTTAATCCAATCTCAGAAAGTGCTGGAGTGAGGTTAGTAATTCCAGTTCCAACCGAAGAGAGAAGATTAGCTTTGGTTAAAGAATTAAACCATAAAGCTGAGGACTTCAAAACAGAGTTAAGACAGGTTAGAGATGAAGCAAGAGGTATTGTAAAAAATCAACTTAAGAATAAAGAAATTTCTGAAGATGAGCAATATAAAGATTTTGAGCAAATTGACTTATTGACCAAAGATTATCAAAACGAATTAGAAATGATTTCTAATAAAAAAGAACAACAAATTTTAACTATATAACATGTTAGTAACAATTTTACTTTTTATTTTTATATTGGCAATTGTAGTAATCGGTCATGAATTCGGTCACTTTATAGTTGCTAAATGGAACGGAGTTAAAGTAGAAGAGTTTGGATTTGGGTTACCACCGAAAATCTGGGGCTTCAAACCTAAAGGTAGTGAGACAGAATACAATATTAATTCTCTACCAATTGGAGGTTATGTCAAATTACTCGGTGAAGAAGGAGATAATAGGGATAATCCTAGATCTTTTGCTTCCAAAAAACCTTGGCAAAGAATTGCAATTTTATCAGCCGGAGTTACTATGAATTTTATCATAGCAATTATAGCCTTTACTATAATTGGTATGTTGGGATCTCAAGTTGCAATTACCGACTCTGATATAGGATCTGGTAAATATACCAATGTCAGTACCATGATTACATCCGTATCAGATAATTCACCAGCTAAAGAAGCTGACCTAAGGATGGGAGATGAGATACAGAGTATAGCCGGGAAAAAAGTGGTGACTGAAAGTGAAGTTTCCAAGCTGATTGAATCTAATGTAGGTAAATCTATAGAAATAGAAGTCAAAAGAGGTAACAATGTTCTCACCAAGAAAATTACGCCTCGTGAAAATCCGCCAGAAGGGCAGGGTGCCACGGGAATTGTAATTCAATTGACTGGACTACAGAAACTAAGTCTACTCGACTCAATTAAACTAGCCTTTGTTAGAATTTATGTCATTATCTCTACGACGCTTTATGTTTTAGGACAGATGATATCTAGTCTATTTACAGGAGCAAAATTACCACCTGAAGCAGAGGTAACGGGTCCAGTTGGTTTGGTACAAGTAGTCGGAGATGTAAGAGATTTAGGAATAGGTTATATTATTACCTTTATTGGACTTATTAGCACCAGCTTAGGATTCTTTAATTTACTACCAATCCCAGCTCTTGATGGAGGAAGAATATTGTTTGTAATTATAGAATGGATAAAAAAATCTCCAGTGAATCAAAAATTAGAAAATCAAATTCACTTGATTGGATATAGTATACTTATGATTTTAATTTTAGCAGTGACAGTTAAAGATATTATCAAGCTATTTTAGAATATGGGATTATATAGGTTAAAAGCTGATTTGAACTCTCAAATCTATAAAACATTATCTATAGACTCAACTATAGAAACTGAATTTGAATATCCAAACTCTCAATTTGGGGATTTAGCCATACCTTGTTTTCAGTTTGCTAAAATCTTAAAAAAATCCCCACAAGAAATTGCTAATTTATTAAAATCAGGACTAGTTGATTTAGATTATATTGGTGATATCAATATAGTTGGGGCTTATGTAAATATTAGGCTTAAAAGCTCTTATTTAATACAACATACTTTATCTGATAATTTATCTCAAATAACTACAAAGAACAAAAAAAAGATCGCTCTAGAATTTGCTTCCCCCAACACTAATAAACCTTTGCACTTAGGCCATATTCGGAATATAGCTATAGGAGAGGCTTTATATAACATTCTAAAGTCACAGGGACATCAGGTTATTAAAACCGAGGTTATCAATGATAGAGGTATTGCCGTAGCTAAGATGATGTTAATTTATGATACATTTCACAAAGACGAAACGCCTCATACTAAATCTGATCACTATGCTGGTGATTTGTATATTGAATTCGAGCATAAATCTCAAGACAATCCAGAACTCATAGATCAGGCCCAAGAAATCCTGCAAAAATGGGAAAATGGAGATAAATATTGGTATGATATTTGGTTAAAATTAAGGAACTGGGTTATAGAAGGACAACAAAAAACCTATCAAAAACTAGGAACCTCCTTTGACGAACACGTTTATGAGTCAGATATTTATAAACAAGGTAAAGAGATTGTCCAAGATGGTCTGGCAAGAAACATATTCAAGCAGCATCCAATTGATGCTTACATCTATGCTGATTTAGAGGCTTATAATTTACCTAATAAAATCCTTCTGAGATCCCAGGGTACAGCTCTATATATAACCCAAGATTTAGCCTTATTAAAATATAGATTATCAGAGCAATCAAAATGTTATAACGCTGATAATTTAATCTATATTACAGATTTTTCTCAAAACTTGCAGTTTCAGCAACTATTTGCT
>JBEDBC010000028.1:0-5443 GCA_041177485.1 Candidatus Parcubacteria bacterium
GAACTCAATGGCATAGCTTATAGAGACAGTACAGATACTTTTTTCATCACCGGTAAGCTCTGGCCATATATCTATGAGATAAAATTAGAATATTAGATGTTTTGTGGATAAATGATATTGTACAAAAAGATATAAAATATTAATATATATATATATAGCTATTAATTTAATCACCCTATGAATTGGCAAAAAGATAAACTAACAATAATCGGCTTTGGGATAATATTTGTGATATTAGCAGTATTCGGGTACCTATTATGGGATATGAATAGGGAGCCGATGGCTGAGGTGGTAACGGAGTCTACTCCACCAGAGACTATAGTTCCAGAGACTCCAGCATCAGAAGAACAAGAACTACCAGATTATCCAATCACTAAAGTAGATACAACAGGTTGGGAATATAGAGAAACTAAACTTGGGGATGTTGGTATTAGGTATAAGGTAATGAATCAAAATTTAGATAATAGGGTTGGAGATGACAAATTTTTAGACCCACACTTTGACCTAGAAGAATTTGGAATCAAAGGCTTGATCATTGCTGCTGATAATAAAGACAGGTTGGGTAAAGGATATGATATCATTGATATCACTAATTGTGTTAATTGTGGTGGTGAACCTTATGAACCAGCTCCAGGAAGAATAGATATTGATATTGTGGAAAATCCAGAGTTAAATTTAAGTGATATAAAAAATTTATTATTAAGTGAAACTTGTAGTTATACAATAGTAGAAGACCCTTTGAATGAGATGAGTCCATATACTCTGGATGAGAAATGTAGCGCAGATGAACAGTTTATATCATATAGCTTCTCATCAAAAGCTAGAGAATTTCAAAAGATAGGAGATATCTTAAATTTAAGAGTTAGTGGAAAAGAAATCTCACAATATAAAAATCCATTTATCAATACAGATAAAGCATCTCAATTGATTAAATACCCGATTGCAATTTCTGCTTTGAATATTTCTGAAATTAATTTTGATGATCAGATATTATTTATAATGGATTTAGGTAATGATAAGTTTGCAATTATAACTCAATCTAATGCAAGATTCCAATATGCACCTGGAGCATACAAAGAAGATGACTCAAAGTATAATGAAAGAGCTAACAACCTAATGCACACCATACTCAGCACAATAGAGGTATTATAAATCTTATCTATACAAAACCCTTAAAATATGATATAATTAGATTATATAACTATAGTAATCTATGATTACATCATCAAAAGAAATACAAGAAGATAGCAGTATAGATCAGAGTTTGAGGCCACAGACTTTTGATGAGTATATTGGACAGGATCAGATTAAAAAAAATCTTTCTATCTCAATCCAAGCTGCTCAAAAAAGAGGCGAGGCTTTGGATCACCTATTATTCTATGGTCCTCCTGGACTTGGTAAGACCAGTTTAGCGTATCTTATTGCTAAATATCTAGGTTCTAATATGAAAGTTACTTCAGGACCAGCTCTTGAGAAGGCAGGTGATTTAGCTTCAATCTTGACTAATATTGAAGCTGGAGATATTTTATTTATTGATGAAATTCACAGATTATCTAAGACTTTGGAAGAGATTTTATATTCAGCTATGGAGGATTTTGTTTTGGACATTATTGTGGGTAAAGGTCCTTCAGCCCGTACTCTACGACTAGATTTACCAAAATTTACTCTGATTGGAGCTACTACTAAATTTGGTTCTCTCTCTGGACCTTTTAGAAGTCGTTTTGGTAATATTTATAGTTTTGATTTTTATAATCAGGACCATATTATAGATATTTTGAAGAGGTCTAGTAATATATTGTCTGTCAAAGCCGACTCTCCAGAAGTTTATCAACATATTGCTAATAGAAGTCGACATACCCCTAGAGTCGCTAATAGATTATTAAAGCGAGTCAGAGATTTTGCCGAGGTACACAATGATGGTGTGATCAATGATAAAGTTATAAAAGATACCTTTGAACTCTTAGATGTAGATGATAAAGGCCTTGAGGCAGGAGATAGGAAAATTCTTGAGACTATTATGAATGTATTCAATGGTGGCCCAGTGGGACTGTCTACGTTAGCCGCCTCAACTTCTGAAGAGACTGTAACAATAGAGGAAATATATGAGCCATTTTTGATGCGACAAGGGTTATTACAAAGAACTCCCAAAGGTAGAATGGTCACCAGTCTATGTTATGAATATTTTGGCAAGACACCTCCTAAAAACACTTTAATTTAAAATATATGTCAGCACAGTTATTCAGCATTACCTATCTAATAATATTATTAGCTTATCTTATTGGTAGCTTAGTTATGATCTATCATATTTTCGCATTTGGGATTAATAGTAAAATAGGAGTTGTATCAACTATTGCTTATCTTATCGGTAGTGTTTTCATATTAACTATTCTATTTCTTAATCTACAGTCTATTTTATCACTAGTTAATTAATAATAAAAATTATGATCGATCAAATTACAGGTAAAAATATACATTTCCCAGGTCAACATAAAGGAGAAGTTGTCAAAATTGTATTTAGAAGATCTATATTCTTCTTAATTGCGCCCTATGTGTTAAACTTAATTTTATTAATTATAAGTTTATTTTTGTCATATTTTCTACCCAATACTATAGTCTTTTTGAGGGAGCCATTTTTGGGGTCAGTATTAGATTTTATTGTTACTTTAATTATTTTATTCATATTTTATACCGCTTTTTTGACCTGGACTCACTATTATTTGGATGCATACATAGTGACTAATCAGCGAGTTCTTACTATTGATCAGATTGATTTTTTCCACCGCAAGGTTTCTGAGGCAGATATTGGTAATGTTCAAGATATAGAAGTAGTAGCAAAGGGTTTTTTTGCCAACATATTCCATTTTGGAGATGTAAGAATTCAGACAGCTGGAGCTGATCAGAGAACCCTATTCTTTGATGATATCCCATATCCATATAAAGCCAAGGATATTATTTTGAAGTTTGCTGAAGAAAATAGAAAAGTAGAATTACATAATGCATATACATATGATCCAAACCAAAAAAAATCAAATTCAGAGTCAGCAGATAAAGCTAATAAATCGGAAACAGAAATACAAATGTAAATTCATAGCCCTAATATTGGGGCTATTTTTGTTTATCCCAAATTTTACTTTTGCTAATTTTCAATCTGTTGAAATCAATGAAATAAATTATATTGGATATACCGACTGGAAAGACAATGTTCCAGGTTCGGGAGATGAGTTTATTGAACTAAAAAGTCGCACTCCCAATATCCCTATTTCACTATCTGGCTGGAGTTTAAGGATTGTTTCAGGAGCAGGAGATAAAACCATCGCCCTCATTGGTAGTATTACAGATTATGTTGTAATTCGTAAAATTACTAGTTCACAATCCAGTCTACCACCTATTGATAAAGTGATAAATGTTACAAGCGCTAACTTTGGCTCCCTGAGTAATACTGCAGGAGCATACATAGAACTTCGTAATGATTTAGGAATTACGATTGACTCTGTGAACTTTAGAGATAAATGGCCTCAAGTTACTACTAATACTCAATCTTTACATAAAGTTAGTAATCTAACTTGGGAAGCTAAAACGCAATCTCCACTCAACCTAGCCCCCACCACTCCGACAATCCCAACTCCAGAACCACATAAAATTGTTTATGGCGGAGTAATTATCTCGGAGATTTACCCCAATCCAGCTGAAGGAGGTAAAGAATTTGTAGAATTATACAATACTACAGACAAGGATATAGATTTAGTAAATTGGAAATTAGATGATATTCCTGATAATAGTGCAGTCCCAAGCTCTCCTATACAGACTTTGAGTGGTAGTGTCCCAGCTAAAGGGTTTCTAGTCTTAGAAGCAGGTATAGCTCTCAAAATTGGCCTAAATAATGACCAAGACTCAGTAATATTGTATGACCCTAATGGGACAATACAATCTCAAGTAGATTATACAAATTCACCCAAAGGATCCAGCTATATGTATGTAGATAATAAATGGGTCTGGAATACTAGTCCCTCTCCAAATGCAGTTAATATAGCACCAGCTCCTGATTCAGTTATAATCACCCCTATCATCCCAACTCCAGTTGTCCCTATACCCATCACCCCACAATTACCAAAATATAATATTGGTAGTATTATACTTTCTGAAATATATCCTTATCCAAGTTCTGGAGAAGAGTTTATAGAATTGTATAACACAACAGAGCAAGACATAGATGTAACCGGTTGGAAATTAGCAGATTTAGCTAAAAGTTATACTCTCTCAGGCATAATACCTGCTAAGAGTTATAAATTATACAATCAAGCAGAGACCAAGATCACCCTTAATAATACCAGTGAGACAGTTACCCTGACAGATACTTATAATCAAATCCAATCTACCACCTCCTATACTAAAGCCTATAAGGGACTTAGCTATATCCCAGTCCTACAAACTTGGAGTTGGACACAGACTATAACCCATAATGCTCCCAATATATTTACCGAGAATACCAATTTACAAGATAATAAAACATATACCAAAATTGATAATATAGAGAATTTATCCCAAATTGTCGATGGAGAATTCATAGAAATAGAAGGACAAGTTATTATCCCAGTGGGAGAGTTGGTAGATACTAGTTTTTATCTGATGAAAGATAATAGAATAGTCAAAATTTATGATAGACAAAAGAGATTTCCAAGTCTCAAATCAGGTAGTATAGTAAAAGTCCAGGCTGAATGGCATAATACCGATACCCAACAATATATCAAAACCACCTCAGCAGATAATATAGAGCTAATTTCAGAGCAAGCAATTACTATTAAGGCAGAAAAAATAGCTAATCCAGATAATTCTGATTGGGGTAAAATTATCTCAGTTAGCGGAGTTTTAGATACCAATACCAAGACCAAATTAGTATTATACAATAAGAATCAGAGTACGGAAGTCAAACTATATGCTGATAAAATCACCAGACCAAAAATGAAAAAAGGGGATATAGTTAGCGTAACTGGTTTTGTAGAGTTTTATGACGGAGAGATTCGTGTAATACCATGGAATAATTCTCAGATTAATTCATTTATTAAATCTTCCAATCTAAATTCCAAAAAAGAATTCACTGCAAAAAAAATGACTAAAGATTCTCAAATAATTGATTCTAATGGAGTTAAAAGTTTAGACAGAGAGTTAGAATATATGGGTTTGGATGATTACGAAATAAATGGAGGTGGGTTAGATTTAGATAATATAAATAAAAATAATCCACTAAATCAGTTAATTAAATTTATATTAAAATATCCATTATTTGGTGTAGCCATGATTTTAAATACTCTTTGGTGGATATATAATATATATATTAAGTTCAATAAACCACAAACTCGCCACACATAAGTTATCCACAAAATAGGAGGGGGGTATACAGTAATAAAGTATATGATATAATAATTAGTATATAGCTATCAATAAA
>JBEDBC010000029.1:0-37764 GCA_041177485.1 Candidatus Parcubacteria bacterium
ATCTTGGGCCATGCCTAGCTGTCTAGTTGGGTTAATTGCAACCAATACAATAGAGGCAAGGAGACCTATCAAGGCTGTTGCTAATAAAATTTCTAGGAGAGTGAATCCTTTATAATTTTTAAAATTTTTCATATTTATATAATATTTTATATAGATTTACTGTATCATGTTTGACTTATATATGTCAAATTGATTTATAAATTCAAACCTACTAGATCGGCTACTTTTTTCATAGTATTAGTGGCTATAAAGTTGGAATCTTTAGCTCCTTTAGCTAAGATTTCAGCTACATATTCTGGGTTTTGCTCGAATTCTTGTCTACGCGTTCGCATTGGTTGGAAAAATTCCAGAATTGCCTCAGCTAATATTTCTTTAGCTTCTTTATAGGAAATTCTTCCCTCTCTATACCTACTCTCCATAATTGCTAAGTTCTCTGGAGTGACTAGCAATCTATAAATTGACATTATATTACAGGTGTCTGGATCTTTGGGTTCATTGGGAGCTTTAGAGTCGGTGGTAATTTTCATAACTTTAGCTCGAATTGAGTCTGCTGACTCAAAAATTTCAATTGTATTTTTGTAAGATTTGCTCATTTTCCTTCCATCAAGTCCTTTGACTATGGCTGTATTTTCTTGGATATATGGTTTTGGAATGGTAAAAAATTGACCATATTGAGAGTTAAATTTTTTAGCTATAGTCTGGGCAATCTCTAAATGTTGCTTTTGATCTTGTCCAACTGGGACTAAGTTAGAATTATATAAAAGTATATCTGCAGCCATAAGCACTGGATAGTCAAACAATCCCATATTAGCTTCTTTACCATTAGCTACTGCATCTTTATAGGCATGAGACCTCTCCAAATAGGCTACCGTGATTAGATTATTGAATATCCAAGTGAGTTCAGTTAAGGCTTTGATATCGGATTGCAAAAAGATAGATGTTTTATTAAGGTCAAGTCCTAAGGATAAATAATCTAGGGCTATATCATAGGTGTATTCCCGCAAAGTTTTGGCGTCTTTGATACTATTAAGGGCGTGTAGGTTAGCTATAAATACGAGAACTTTATCAAAATCTGATTGCTGTGATAACTCTAACAATGGTTGCATAGAACCAAAATAGTTACCAATATGCAATTTACCGGTTGGTTTGATTCCAGTAAGACAAATAGTGTTCATAAAAACTTATAATTTAATTTATTCTAACATACTATGGGTTCGATTCTCAATATCCGCTCTAACTTCTGCAACTGGTTTGGAGTAACGCTGCCTTGACTGAGTAATTACTCTTTGTTGTAGATATGCATCTGTCCTATCGGCAAAAATAACTTCCATATTAAAGGCTTTACTAGTCTTACCATTAATCATCAGGGTTATAACTGACTTCAAGTTATCTACTAATACTAGGTCCTCAGCAGTATAATATGGTTGCATTCTCTGAGCTATTACCTCAGCATCATCCGAGCTTATACGGAAGCTAACTACTGTTCCAACATTTCCAAAGACGGCATTGCGAATTCCATCAGATAATTGTCCTATATACTGATGAGCTAGAATTAGACATAATCTATATTTACGAGCTTCAGATAATATAGTAGAGATGCTATCTGTGGTAAAATTCTGAAACTCATCTAGATACAGATAAAAGTCTCGCCTTTGCTCTTCTGGGATTTCATTTCTCTTGAAAGCTGCCATTTGTAATTTGGAAACCAATAACATACCTAATAGATTACTATTCTGTTCCCCTAGACCACCTTTGGATAAATTTCCAATCAAAATTTTACCAGAATTCATAATATCTTGGAAGTCAAAAGATGAACGTGGCTGTCCAATTATGTTTCTGACCATTTCGTTTTCAATAAATCTACCTAATTTACTTAATAGATAACCAAGAGTATCCCCTGCTTGGGAACCTTTTTGGGTAGCTGGGAATTCCTTTTCCCAAAAATGCCTTATTACTGGATCATCAACTGTAAGTAAAACTTCTCGACGAAAAGCCTCATCAGTAAACATCAAAGGTATCTCTACTAAGGTTCTTGGGTTATTCACATCTGACATCAAGGCTGCCATTGCCATTCTCATATTATGTTCAAAAATTGGACCAATCATACTAGGGTCCGAGACTAATTTATAAAAAATAGAAATCATTTCTTGAATCAAAAAGTCCTTCTCCTCATGGGTTCTAGCTTCTAGAATATTAAGTCCCATAGGGTAATTAGTGTCCGCTGGATTAAAATAAATTACATCATCCATACGGTGTGGAGGGATCATGCCTAAAACTTCAACCGCAAAGTCTCCATTGGGATCAAGCAAAGCCAAGCCATGACCTGCCTGTAAATCCTCCTGAATCATTTTTTTCATCAAAGAGCTTTTACCTGTACCAGTCTGTCCTATTAAGTACATATGACGACGCCTATCTTCAGCTTTAATTCTAACTTCTGACTCTTCTCCACGGTATACATTTTTACCTATCAAAAGTCCTTCTTTTGGCAAATCAACTGGAGGATGAGATGTCTTAGATGTGATCCAAGTAACTTTAGGGGTCTCTACCCCTACTGATGGGATATGATAAATACTAGTCAATTCTTCTGAGTTCAATAGCATTGATTCTCTCTCAGAAAATAGTCTAAATATAAATGTATATATAAACTGTTTGATACTACTTAATGGATATTTTACCACCTTAAATTCATTCAGATCACCATTGGCAAATTGAGCAAAAGCACCTTCTAATTGGTCGAATAATACATCAGCTCTCTGTTTATCTCTGGATATTGTTAATAATCTAATATTGGTGGCATAGGCAACCTTGGCAGTTTTTTGACTAATTTTTTCCATCATCAGAGACTCTTGTGGGAGCAATACTTTTGGCTCATTATCTTGTGTATTTTTATATTTAGTAGCCTCACCTAAAGTTTTGATAAATTGCTTATCTATACCTCCAAAAACATCATTATATGAATCCTTAAATGACTCACCTTTTTGCATTTTTTTTACCACTTTTTTACCGTTGTCACTCCAATTATCCGAGACCCTTTGAATAAGAATCTGTACCACCGCACTTTCATCTTCTTGGATTTTTGATAAAGCAGATGTAATGACGTTGAGAGGATTAGATTCCAACTCTTTATAAGTTCTGATTGGTAATATATAAGGTTTTTTTAATTTTAAGTAACCAGCCCTGATTTCTGCTCCTGGGACTAATACATTATAATCTTGTATTCTTTTTAGCTCTGCCTCTGGATAAACTCCATGGATTTGCTTTTCAAAGATAGATTCATAACCTTTGGGTACACCTATATAAAAATTAATCTCATCTCTTTCGGTAGGACTCACAATTTCAAGCGATATATATGGGTTACCGTATCTAATTTTATTCAACCAACTCTCTAACTTTAGATAAGAAAAACCAGCATATACCTGTTCCATAATACTAATCAGGTCCTTCACATTAGCTTCCGGACTTGGTAAGTTACGAGGAACTACAATCTGATATTGAGTCATAGACAATCCCCTATTAATTCTGCGCTTTTCCCAAAAAGGTTGGATAATAACTGTGGTAATAATGAATACCATAGCAGAGGCCCATATTATGAGAACAACATATAAAAAGACTGTCATATTGATTAATATTAATTTTTATTTATCATGCACATCAGGCAATAAGCCTTCCTGAACCAAAGTGGGATAGATTTGACTTAAGCTTTCCTCTAGTCTGTCTAGAGCCACATAATCTTCTATTGCTAAAAAAGCATGAATTACGTCCAAAAGATCTTTTCCCTTGGTTGTGATGAGCTTTACAGAAACCTCAACTCTATGTTCTTCTGGAATAGAGATTAGCCACCCATATTTTTCTTGTAATTTAGGTGATAGTACCTTTGTGGGATAATTATTTTGATAGAAATTTTTCTGCACTTCCACTACCTGCCTAATATGTTGCTCCGCTTGAGAATATGACCCTTGCTCTACTGATGGCTGCTCTAATGGTTGCTTATAATTTTCTATGTTTCTAGGCGTTTCAAAGCCTCTATCTATATTGTTATTTTCTATATTAGGCTGAGGTCGCTCTATAGTGGTGGAGTTTTCTGAATTATTGTGTATTTCTGGCATATATGTTGTTTAATATTTATCATTATAATATATGAGTATGGAATTACCTATAATATAATCTGGTCGCTGCCAACCTATCCACCAATACTCTTGATAGTTAGGGTCTAATTTCTTTTTATAAAAAGAGTCCTGGAACATTGTAGCGCTAATTGCTGTATAACCGATTTTAGGGCCGTCATTTGATTTTATCGGGATAAGATTGACATCTGGCAAATAATATTGGATATCAGCTGTACCAAAATAATCTATATATAGTGTATCAATATTTTTTTGTTTAGTCCAATTATTTAATCGTTTTAGGTCTTGTCCCCAATCTAGGTTAGAATCAGTGAATATTTGATAACCTTGATTTTGTCCAGCCAAAATATTGAGATATGATATATAGTTTGGATAAGCTATTAAAGAGGATCCAAGATACCAAATACCAAAAATTGATAATATTAGATTGGAAAACTTCAATGGAACCAAAAACCTTACAATTCCAATAGCTATCAAAATATAAGTTAAAATAACCGCTGGTAAAATATGTCTTATGCCCAAATTGAGATTTCCCCTCATACTTACTACCCAATATAATAGAACCATTAATATCAAGTTAATCTCATACGGATATTTTAATACGAATCCAAAGTCTAGCTTATAGGATTTAGTGTTTATAATTCTTGTGACACCTAGTATTATGATGGCGATAAAAACGACAAATAGAGTTAGAGTAATTACTAGATGCTCTTTTAATAGATAAGTTAGTGGGAAATATTCAATAAAACTTTGATTAGTAAATTCACCTATCAAGAAAGTTGTATTTCCACCTCCTACTCTTTGAATGACCATAGCCTGACCTAACAAATACTGCCCAATATACTGTAGTCCCGGAGTTTGAATGATATTAGACAAGCTCTGTTTAGTAATTTGTGAGATTTGATTATCTTGAGGAAAAGAATCTTCTACTAATAGCAGCTGAGTGCCCACAGACATATTGCGCATAGCTATAAAGTATACTATATTTATTATCAAAATAACTCCCAAAGATACCAATATATAATCTTTGACTAATTTAAAACTATTAATGAATAATTTTTCGGTTTTCCAATATTTTGTAGCAACATATATAATTCCAGTTAGCCCTAAAACTGGGATTAGAAGAATAGTTGAAAACTTTGATAAAAATGCAAATCCTAAAGCTAATGTCAAAAATAATATATTCTTTTTATTGGGAGATTTAAGATATCTAACCCATATATCAATTACAATCAAAAATGACAAACTAGCAACTAAATCAGTAGTCACTAACCTACCATGAGCTATCACATTAGGAGAGAAGGCATACAATACAAGTGAAATAATAGCTATAGCCTTATTTTTTGTATGATAATTTACTGAGTACGCAATATAAATTGCACCCAGTAATAAAATAAATATAGTTGGAAGTCTAGCCCACCAAATAATAGTATTAGCGTCATTACCTGCATTAAACAGAAAGGCGTACCCTATATCCCACTGTGCGTTCACTTTTTCATTCCAAGCTGATATGTTATCTGGGAACACAACCTCAAAGCCTGTAATTTTACTTCCGGCCCAAATAGAAGCTCCGGATAAAAGCTTTAACAAAGGTGGATGCTCCGGGTTCAGTCTATAATCACCTTTAGACACATAAGAATAACCAGACGCTATATGAGGACTTTCATCCACGGTAAGAGAGTCCCCATAACTAGAAGTAAAAGCTACATATCCTAAAATAACTACAATCAAAAAGGTCACCACCCAAAGTGGCAGTTTGTTGTATAAATCTACAATTCTTTTATACATATATTATTTAAACTTATAGTAAACTCTATCTTTAATTCTCAAATCTATATACTCTAACCTAGATCTTTGATCTGGATTGAGCTGTGATTTGAATACTTGTTTGAGCACCTCTACCTGATATAAAACGTCTGTATCTAAATCTAGCATAATATAATATCCCTGTTCTGTATAGACAAAGACCCTCACTATAAAGTCTCCAGATTTCTGTTGAACTGCAATCTCGGAAATCTTAATCTCTTCTATTTTACTATATTCTTGCAAGATTGTCTTGATCCACTGAGCTTCTCTCGGAGACATGATGCTATCTCCTTTTGCCTTCAGAGTTAATCCACTGAGTCGGGCGATAGGATCAGGCTCTAATCTCAACCCAATATTGAGACCATCTTCACTAATATTATAACAATTTTCATTCTCACACATAGTTAGTAATATTGTTCTAAAGCTAATTTCAAGATCTAATTCACGATTCAAGCTACGCTTTATAATAATGCTTTTTATTTGAGGGAACTCTTTGAGTAAATATTGTTCTAATTTATCTGCACGCAATAAAAATATATTTTTATTATTATACCACCAATAATTTTGACTGTTGATTAAATCCTCAGATTTAGACTTAATTTCACGTTTTAAATTTTCATCTTCTACCCTGACATTAATCTCCACCAAATCTAAAACCGGGGAATAAGCTAAGTAAACAATACCAGCCATGAGAGCTAATATAACTATAATCTGTAAAAATAGAAGCAATCTATTCGGCTTAGATTTTGCTGGTTTGGATTTATATCGTCCATAAGTTTTGGGAATATAAGACTTTTTCATAAGGCATTACATCCTGAAGCTAAAGTCAAACCCTTAGCTTCCGCTTCTTCTTTAGTGTTAAAATAAATTTTATTCTCAGCTTTTATTCTATTTACCCCGCCACAGTGAGAGTAATAATAGCGTTTTCCGTTTTTACTAGCTATAATTTTAGCATTTACCTTCTGTTCTTCTTTTTCAGTTAAGGACTCTTGTGGCTTTGGAGTTTCTAGAACATTGTTAGAATTAAGACTTGATTTTATAGCTACAGCATCTGGATAAATAATTTGTATTTCAGATTTTTTAGCATCATTAGACTGAACACTCCCTATAAAATAAGTACTCCCACCTATTAAAATAGCTGATAAAATCATCATGGGCACCTCTATTTGCTTGACAAATTTATGTTTCATATGTATTATTATATCATATATAGTAATATTTTTCGATATGGCACATAGAAAAGCTGGTGGTTCTACCGCATTAGGAAGAGATTCTCATCCAAAATACCTTGGAGTCAAGCTATATGCTGGACAAAAAGTTGAAAAGGGACAGATTATAATTCGTCAAAGAGGAACTAAATTCCATCCTGGGAAAAATGTAGCCCGTGGAGCAGACGACACACTATACTCAATTGCAAATGGAGTTGTTGAGTTTAAGAACACTAAAAAGACTGCATTCACAGGAAAAAGAAAGATTGTAAAAACCGTTTCAGTAGTATAAATTTACATTTAAACTAACACTACTCAAAAGACCCCAACAAAGGGGTTTTTTGATATTTCAAATGTATGATATAATAAAAATACTATAATAAAATATATAAAAATGAATTATACACCAAAAACAGCTTATATCTGCATGGAATTTGGATTATCTGATGATATCAAATTATATACTGGAGGACTTGGTATCTTAGCTGGAGACACTATAAAAAGTTTTGCTGATTTAGGTCTTCCCGTTGTGGGTGTAGGTATATTATACAAACACGGCTATTTAGACCAAACTTTAGATATAGAACAAGGACAAATTTCAAAACCCCAGGAATGGGATTACTCCAATAAGATTAATCTAATAGGAAAAACTACCATACCACTTGCCAATGAAACAGTATCTGTAAATATATGGGAATATATTTATACATCATCAATATCTAATAAATCAGTATCTATTATTTTACTAGACACTGATTTACCAGAAAATTCAGCTGATTTCAGAGCAGTCTCGGATAAAGTTTACGCACCTGAGCCTGAAATATTCAGAAGACAGCTAATAGTTCTAGGGCTTGGAAGTAAATATGCTCTAGATAGCCTTGGGTGTAAAGAAATTAACACATTTCACCTTAATGAAAGCCATAGTGCTCTGATATCATTAGTAATCGACCATCCGTCTTCTCAGGTAGTATTTACAACACATACCCCACTATTAGGCGGACATACTCGACTACCCATAGATTGGCTCAAGAATATCTGTACTGAAAAACAAGTACAAAACCTGCCCAAGGAATCCTTTGAAGACGAGCAAACCATTAACTTAACTAGACTAGCTTTAACCTTAGCAGATTACTCCAATGCAGTTTCATCGAAGCATCAAGAGGTCTCGCAAGCTATGTTCCCAGATCATAAGATAGACTATATAACCAACGGAATTCATAGTCCGACTTGGGTTTCTCAATCTATAGACCAAGTGCTACAGAATTACTTCTCAGGGTGGAAAATGCATCCAGAGATCTTAAGATATATAGAGGGCATTCCTACCAGCGACATTCGCAAAGCTCACCAGGTAAATAAAGACAATCTAGCTAATTACTTAAAAGAACAAGAAAATATTGATTTCTTACCAGATGCATTTACAATTGGATTTGCTAGACGTGCCACTGAATACAAAAGAGCAAACCTAATATTCTCAGATATTGAAAGATTATCTAAACTTGCTGAAAAATATAAAGGAATTAATATCATATTCGCTGGAAAAGCCTATCATACTGACCTTGTAGGGTTTGATATAATTAAAAGAATCCTCAATACCGCAAAAGAGCACAACAACCAATACCTCAAAATAATTTACCTGCCAAACTATAGTATGGAAATGTCCAAATTACTAATCAGTGGTGTAGATGTGTGGCTAAATACACCCCGAATTTCCTATGAAGCTTCTGGTACAAGTGGGATGAAGGCTTCTCTTAATGGAGTACTTAATATTTCCACCTATGATGGATGGTGGCCAGAAAGCGGAATTCATAACATAAATGGTTGGACAATATCAGGCCACGATGAATATCAAGAGATCAATAGTATGTATGACAATATAGACAATGCCATGAACACCTTTTATAACAATAGAGAAAAGTTTACAAAAATGCAAAGGTCAGCCATATCATTAATCGGGAGCTACTATAACACCCATCGTATGGTCTTAGAATATATAAGAAAGGGTTACAAAAGCTAAATAACTTAGGTCTCTCTCTCTTTTAATAAAATTTCCAATTGTATGTTGGTATTTTGAACATGAATAAAAGCTTCATAAGGGGAAGTGAAAGAGATATGCTGTTTCTTATTGTAATTATCATAACCTAGATAATAGAAGAAATCTCTGTTCATACTATAAAATAGATTACGCATTAATGGGTCATCATCTATGGTATCTACTTCCGCGTGCTCCTTCCCCACCATATAGGTTGCATATTCCCAAAGACGAAAGACTGCTTTCTCTAAATTACTATACCGAGACCAGTTACGCTCTTCCTGTATACGTATCGTGGGGTTTTTCTTTGATCTAGTTTGTGTAATTTGAGCCCTGGTAGAAGTCAAAGCTATTTCTAAAGAAGTTGACTTGGTCATCAAATCAATATCTATATGGTTTTTGACATTCATAAGATCAAAATAATGACTATAAGTATACCAGTGAATACTGATTTCAGATTGTTCAATTTCCCTAATCCAAGTTACTCTCCCCCCTCTAAAGCGACGAAAAGATTTTAATGAAGTTGCCATAGTACCACCTTTACGCTCATTCACAACTGAGATAAAATTATTTATATTTAAGGTAGTAAAAACTTTCTCTAGCGGTAATTGTCTATATATAATTGGTAAATATACACTATCCGGACTATAGTTAAGATGAGTCTGTAAGCGTTCAACGGTGCCCGTAATTTCGTCTTTCCACCAATCAAAATAATACATACTAAGATGACTACTTCCCCAATAAGCATCTGGGATAATATATAAGAGCTTATTCTCTAACATTTTATGTAAAACATCCAAAAATTCTGGGTATTCTTTAGCGGCTATGTCTAAAAAGTGACCAGTTATAATAATTGAAACTTTGATATTTTGCTTGTATAAAAACTTGAATAAAGGAATATAAATCTGATTAAACTCTCTCTCCCAAATAGCCTCACTTTGTAGTTTATTCACAAAAGGTAATTTAGGGTTTTTGAGTACATCAACTAAAGATTTAGAGGTATAAGAAAACATCAAGGACAGAGATATTAAAACAGGATATTCTTGAGGAATAGAAATAAAGTTTAGATTTTCTTTACTACTCATATTTTATCAATTAATCCCAATAATTTAGCAACCTCTTTTGGCCAATTATGCTGAGATAGATCTTCTTGTTGTCTTTTTAACAGTTCTATTCTAGCCTCTTTACTCTGAATGAAGTGCAAAATACTATTAGCAAAAGCCTCAATATCATAATAAGCAAAAGTAGGGGTAGATGGGACAACACTAATAAAACCACTGGTCTCCGAGGCAATAGTTGGCACCCCTGATCTAATAGCCTCCAGAGCCGTCAATCCAAAAGGCTCATTTGGAGACGGCATCACAAATAACTGACTAGTCTTATAGAGTTGTTTTTTATCATCACTATTCACCCAACCTGTAAATAAAATATTTTTTTCTAACTTTCTTTTCGCTACATGCTCCACAATTTCTGGTAACAAATTCCCCTCTGTAGAACCATCTCCTGCAATAATAAAAGTCACCTGTGGGTCAATCTGAAGGACTCTCACCGCTGTTTCTAATAAGAAAAACAATCCCTTCTGACCTACTACCCTACCTACGAACAAAACGTTTTTACCCTTATCTAAGTGTTCAAAACCAATTTTCTCTGGCTCAAAACTAATATCATTATAAATCGGATAAATTTTTTCAGCTGGAAGATTATAATCTTCTACCAAGACCTGCTTTGACACATCAGACACTACCGCCACCTTATCAGCTCGATAAAAACCTTTTTTCTCAAGCTCGTATAAAGCTTTAGCTGTGTGATCATTGTTATGTATATAGCCACCCGACCTATCTACCTCACTAGAGTTAATATGATAGTAAAATGGAGTTTTGACACCATGATGCAATAGTAGAAAATGTGCTGGGATGGACATCCAATCCATACCATAAATTACGTCAAATTCTTGTCCATTTTGCGTCAACCAATCGTAAACTGCGCAGGCATAAGCTCTAGTTAGAACTGGAGTATGATTGGGGTATAAAGTTTCTTTTTTATTATTCCCTTTACTATACAGTAATGGCCAACGAACATACTGTTTTTTGCCCTTAGGGACAAACTCTTTTAAAGTGAAGTCTTCTAATCCAGGTATTATATTATCTGTTTTAGCATACTTTTTGACCTCTTTTTCAAGTGAAATAATATCCTTAATATGATCAGCATTATGTGGCACTAATACCGTCACCTTAGCCCCCTGATTTTTGAGCTCATCTACTAGGCTTCTTACCAAAACTCCCAATCCCCCCTCCATCAAAGGGAGTATTTCCCAAGATAAAATTAGGATTCTTTTGGGAGCTTGAGGCATATTTATGTATAATATTATATTTGTTACATTATAGCATAAAAATAAAATAATTCACAATTTGAACTTGTAAGATGGAGAGTTTTATATTTCTATACTCCCTTGGGGGATACAAATTTCAAACTACAATCAACCCCCATTCAGCTAGGAGCCCCACTACGAAAGTGAAAATACTAATCTATAACTTGAATTGAGACGGTAATTATGTCTTGTTCTAATTTGAAAGTTTGGGTATTCTCTAGTCCTTCTAGTGTTTGGAATTGCCACTCTATTACTCCGACTGGTTGACTGATAGTGTCTTGATATTTTTGGATTAGAGTTTTTATATCTTCTGTAGCCTGTATAGTGAGTTTGATATTTTGCTCTTTTGATAATTTGGAGTTTTTGCGGGTAATTTGTAGGTTTCGAATTAACTCTCTGACTAATCCTTCTTCTTTGAGCTGAGGGGTGATTGTATCATCTAGACTCAACACTAGTCCTTGATATTCAATCTTATTGTCTGAAACTTTTTGGAATAAGACTTCTTTGACATTAATCTCGGTCTTGATAATCTCTTGCATCCAAGGCTCTAAATCTAGACCTTCTATACCCATCGATTGTAAGGGTTGTCTGACTTTGATGGCTGAGACTTCTCTTAACTTGAATCCTTGCTCGAGAATTCCTTTGACTTGCTCTACCTTTTCTAATAATTTATTGTCTATCTCTACCTCATATTCTGGATAAGTGCTCAAGTGAATTGACTCTACTACTTGCTGGTTCTGACTGACTACTAACTCTTGATATAAATATTCTGTAATAAATGGAGCAAAAGGAGCTAGGAGATGAATTAATCTCACAAAATTATTATACAGAGACTGTAAAAATTCTATGTCCCCATTGGCAAAGTCTGTTCTAGCAGTACGAATATACCATTTTGAGATGTCATCCATACAAGCCTTTATCTCACGAGTAGCTTGTGGTATACGATAATTATCTAGAGCCTGATTAACTTCAACTATGGTTTTATTCACTCTGGTGTATAACCATTGATTCTTGGGGTTTTGTGGCTGATGTTCACCAAATTCTGGTTTCCAATCTCCAAAATTAGCATAGGTCACCAAAAAGCTATACATATTCCAAAGTGGCAATAGATACTCTTGAGTAATAATCTTGACAGTTTTGGCTGAGACTGTGGTATCCTCTCCAGCTGCAATCGGAGTGGAGAAAAAGTTCAACCTCATAGCATCTGCTCCAAATTGGTCAATTAAATCGATTGGATTGGCATAGTTTTTCTTACTTTTGGATAATTTTTGACCATCGTCTGCTAATACAAGACCATTTACAATTACATTTTTGTAACTTGGCCTATCAAATAAAGCCGTAGATAGGGCTAATAGAGAATAAAACCAACCTCTAGTCTGATCTACTCCCTCAGCAATATATTCAGCTGGGAATTTAGCCTCAAATATTTCCTTATTCTCAAAAGGGTAATGAAATCTAGCAAAGGGCATAGCTCCAGAGTCGTACCAGACATCTAATACATCTGGAATTCGCCTATATTCTTCCCCTTCTAGACTAAAGACAATATCATCTACATAGGGGCGATGAGGGTCGGTGATTGTAACTCCTGATAACTCCTCTAACTCA
Organism: Candidatus Parcubacteria bacterium; assembly: GCA_041177485.1. Taxonomy (GTDB): domain Bacteria; phylum Patescibacteriota; class Minisyncoccia; order SW-4-49-11; family SW-4-49-11; genus CALRBF01. The sequence continues at coordinate 13,141 of JBEDBC010000029.1, forward strand.
GCAAAAGATCCGATAATCTTGGTCTTACCTGATTCTGATTTCCAAACTGGAAGCGGAGTCCCCCAATATCTAGTTCGGGAGATTCCCCAATCTTTGATTTCTCTGAGCCAATTTCCGAATCTACCTTCTTTGATATGTTCTGGGATCCAATTTATACCATCATTATGAGTAGCCAATCTGTCTCTAAGAGTACTCATCGCTACATACCAAGAGGTAATTGGTTTATAAATAAGAGGGGTATTGGTTCGCCAACACATTGGTAAATCATGCTCATAATCCTCTACTTTGAATAATTTATTAGCTTGCTTTAAGTCTTCAATAATATATTTATTGGCCTTACGATAGAACATCCCGGCATAAGTAGAAATCATATCCGTAAAATCTCCTTGATCATTTAACACGTCTACCGAGACTATACCAACCTTTTGAAAAATTTCATTATCCTCCGCTCCATAAGGGGCTAGATGTACAATTCCAGTTCCTGAATCGGTAGTTACATAATCACCCTCATAAATTACAAAAGCATTTTCTTTATCTAAAAAGTAATCAAATAAAGGCTTATAAGTCTTACCTAATAAATCTTGTCCTTTATATTCAGCTAGTACGGTGTACTCTTCCCCAAAAATACTCTGAGCTAAATCTCGAGCCACTATGTATTGTTCTTCTGTATTAGGGATAGAAACTTTGATATAGTCAATTTGCTTATTGACCGCTAAGGCAAAGTTAGTCGGCAATGTCCAAGGAGTAGTAGTCCAAGCTAATACAAAAGTATTCGGGCTATCTGTGAGCTCAAATTTGATTGTAACAGCCGGGTCAATTTGTTTTTTATAACCTCCTAGAGCAACCTCAGCATTGGAAAGAGTTGTCCCTGCTCGAGTGGAAAAAGGCACTACTTTGAAGCCCTCATATAATAATCCCTTCTGATATAACTCAGACAAACTCCACCAAATTGATTCAATATAATTAGCGTCCATAGTGGCATATTCCTCATCCGAATTAGTGAGTCGTCCGATTTTATACTCCAGTTCAATAATTCCCTCACGATGAGCTGAGACTGATTTCCGACAAAGTTGATTGAATTTATCTATACCATAATCTTCGATATCTTTTTTCTGCTGAAAGCCTAGTTTTTTTTCAATTTCATACTCTACTGGGATACCCTGACAATCCCAACCAAGACTGCGAGTAACTCGATAACCTTTCATAGTCCAAAGTCTTGGCATAATATCCTTGAGAGCAAAGGTCAACATATGCCCTGCATGAGGTTCTCCATTAGCGGTAATTGGGCCATCATAAAAAGTTTTGGTTTTATCTGCTGGTCTGGTGTCAATAGACTTCTGGAGAATATTTTCTACTTTCCAAAATTCTAAAGTTTGTTTTTCTAATTCAGCAAAAGATACATTAAAGGGAGGTTTTTTGAACATATCGTTTTATTATATAACTAATCTATTATTAATATGTAGTTTAGCATAAGTCAGTATAGTATTCAAGATAAAACCAGTATTATGTACTAGATATAAATAATGTCTTTCGTGTTCTATAAATTTCTTTCGAGCATTGTATTGTCAAATACACAGTGAGAAAAAATTTGATAGAACTACAGAAAGACCCGATACTAGGATACATATAATATTACTTCCTTTTCAATTCACCTAAAAAAGTATATAATGTTATCAAGCCTTCAGAATGGGGTTGCGAAAAATTGAAACCCACCTTGACTTACAGGGAAAAATATATTATTTTCCGATGTTTATATAAAGGGATTCAGACGCAGTATGAAAATACACCGCCCCTGCATTGAGGGCTTTTTATATTGAGAAAATAAAAAAGCCGAGCTACAGGGTAGTCGGGCTTTGAAAAGAAACAGTTTGCTCAAGGCAAACTGTATACACATGTTGGTAACTCCTGACTATCATCTGAAAAGAATCCCTCCATCTCTTTACGTAATGCTCTTCTTTGAGCGGCACACTCACCCTCAGGACATTGACACCATTCCCCACCTCCTTCGCCATTGAAAGTGCAAGTATGTGGAATTGTGGACATTGAAGTCAATCCAATCAGAACATTCCCAATTATACTACGCTCAATAAATCTGTCAAGACTAGTTAAATTTTGTTTCCTTTCAAGCTATATGATATAATTATTATATATGAAAATTATACAAACTAAAATTAAGGATTTATTAATTATAGAGCCTCAAGTTTTTGAGGATAGTCGTGGTTATTTTGTGGAAACCTATAATCAGTCTAAATTTGAGGCTCATGGTCTTGATTATACTTTTATTCAAGATAATCAATCATTCTCTCAATATGGGACTATTCGAGGACTACACTTTCAAACTGGAGATTATGCCCAAGCGAAATTGGTCCGCGCTGTACAGGGAAAAGTTTTAGATGTAGCTGTGGATTTGAGGAAAAATTCTCCCACTCTTGGGCAATATGTGGCAGTAGAATTATCTGATAAGAACTTTAGACAATTACTAATTCCCAGAGGCTTTGCTCATGGGTTTGCTGTTATTTCTAAGACGGCAATTTTTACTTATAAATGTGATAATGTATATAATAAAGATGCAGAAGCTGGGATTTTATTCTCCGATGAGACTCTTAATATTGATTGGAGCATTCCAGCTGAGAATCAAATTATCTCAGACAAAGATCAAAACTGGCCAACTTTAGTAGAATATTTAGCAAAAATATGATTCTAATCACCGGAGCAAACGGACAATTAGGGCAAGTTTTCAGGACCATTCTATCTACTGAAGATGCTATTTTCAAAGGCAGGGAGCTAGATATAACAGATATTGAAGCTTTGCGTGAATTTACCTCCAAGAATAATATTAAGACTATTATCAATACGGCTGCCTATACTGCAGTGGACTTAGCTGAGACAGAATCAGCACTAGCCTTTCATATCAATAGCCTTGGTGCTCGTAATTTAGCTTTGATTAGTAAAGAGTTTCAAATCAAACTAATTCATATCTCTACTGACTATGTCTTTGATGGGACTAATTATAAACCTTATAATGAACAAGATATCACTAATCCGATGTCAGTGTATGGACAATCCAAATTAGAGGGAGAAAAGGCCGTGCTAGAATTATCTTACTCAGCCTATATTATTCGTACTTCTTGGCTTTATTCTGGTTTTGGGAAGAATTTTTTGACTAATATTACTAGATTAGCTCAAGAGCGAGACAGCCTATCTATTGTAGCTGACCAAATTGGGACTCCAACTTATGCTCCAGATTTAGCAAGAGCAATTTTAGAATTAATTCCTAATTTACAACCTCATAACAAACAAATTTTACACTACTCCAATCAGGGAGTGGCTTCTTGGTATGATTTTGCTTATGAGATTATAAATTTACAAAATATAAATTGTAAATTAACACCAATCCCAACCACGGCCTATCCAACTCCAGCCACTCGTCCTTATTATTCTGTCTTAGATAAAACTTTAGTTTCTAATTTACTACAATCCCCCATTCCACATTGGAAGGCTAGCTTACTTAGACATCTCTCGAGTCAATAAAACTTTTAATTTGCTCTAATCGCTCCTCTACACTACCTCTAGCGATACAATATTGCTCCGAAGATAGCCACAAATTGAGATGATCTTCCAACACCTGAGCTACTTCTTTCTGGGATTGAGGGTTGGCTCTCAAATATTCAGGCTCTGCTGGAAATTCTACCGGCAAATAAATAATACAATCATATTGTAATAATCTCTCCCTAATCAGAGCCTTATATAAGTCTAGATCAGTCGTAGACATTGAACTTGAGACTACTGCATAGCCAAGATAATCTAAGACCGACCTATCGGTGATAAATCCCTGCTCCCAAAGAGAATTTTCTTTGTCTAATTGATTTAGCAATAGGTGTTTTTGAAAAATTGCTCTTATGTCTGAAGGTAATAATTCAAAATCTTTCACTCCGTTATCTTCCCAAAATGTCCTCACCGTGCGCTGTAACACCGGCAAATCATATTCTGAGGCCAGAGGTTCAACCAAAGTGCTTTTACCTGTACCATGAGCGCCAGTTAAAATGATTTTCATATTTTTATGTTATAATATTAGTATAATTAATTATAACACATATGAATATTGGAATTATTGGACTTGGAAGGATGGGTATGGCAATTGCTAAAAGAGCCATTCAACATAATCATACTGTATCTGGATTTGCTCCATCAGCTGAAACTAGAGAACTAGCAGCAACTTTTGGAGTTACTCCTTATGAATCTGTGCAAGATTTGATAGCTAATTTACCAGCTCCTAGAACTATCTGGCTCATGGTCCCAGCTGGAGAAATCACCAGATCAACTATAGCTATTTTAGCTGAGACTTTAGAAGCTGGAGATACCGTAATTGACGGTGGTAATAGTTATTTTAAAGATTCTCAAGCTCAAGCAGAACTATTGGAGACCAAGTCAATTAATTTTATTGATGTAGGAACAAGTGGTGGTCTCAAAGGGGAGCAGATTGGATTTTCACTTATGATAGGTGGGCAAGAAGAATTAGTAAACTCCTACAATTCCCTCTGGGAGGCTCTGGCAGCTCCCAACGCTTACGCTTATATGGGAGCAGCTGGATCAGGACATTTTGTCAAAATGGTACACAATGGTGTTGAATATGGAATCATGCAAGCTATGGCTGAGGGGTTTGAACTAGTCAAAAGTGGCCCTTATTCTAATTTGGATTTGCAAGAAGTATCTAAAGTGTGGAAAAATGGGTCTATAATTAGGTCTTTCCTGATGGATTTGGCTTATGAAGCTTTCCAAAAAGATGCCAACCTTGACTCTTTAACTGACTATGTAGATGATAATGGCATGGGTAGATGGACAGTAGATACAGCAATTGAACATGCTATACCAGCTCCAGTGATTACGGATGCAGTATTCGCAAGATTTCGCTCCAGACAAAAAGAATCATTTGCGGGAAAAACACTGGCTGCTCTCAGAAATGAATTCGGAGGACATGAGGTTAAAAAGAAATAGTCTCTAAATTAGAGACTATATTCTTTTTGTAAATCGTTATACAATTGATTTTGATTATATATATCTTTAAGCTGATCTTCACTAACAGGGAAGTCAAAACAGTCCTGCGTATACCCATCTAAATTTTTACATGAATCTTTGATATTAGTATAAAAAGCAATTGCAACTTCAGATTGAGTCATATTATCTAAATCAATAGCTATAATTTGTACAGATTGAGTAAAGGCTTGTGACTCAAAAATTAAATATTGTTTATTTTTTTCCTTTTTACTCAGTCTGTACTCAGATTGAGTACAGGGAGACTCACTTGAACACTCTCTTAGAGTTAGTTTTTTTTCACCAAAACCAAATTCACATTTAACTCCGGTCAAATCAGTTGTAGTACAACCTTCTCCTACTAAGCTAGCTTTTATAACCTCAGTACGAGGGCTAAAAATAACAAAGATGGTAGTAAAAACAACTACAACTATCACCGCTATAATGTTGCGGGATAATCTTTGGCCACCTAAAGATTTGGTAGCGAATTTATCTAAATCTATTCGATCGGACATACTTTTGGACTATTTTCAGGCGTACTAGAAGTTTCTTTTGTACCATAAGTATCTCTAAGATAGTTGATTATTACATCAGACTCATATAACATCACACCCTTTTCTTGGTCAACTAAAAACGGGACTTGTGGCTTATCTCCTAACTTTAACATTATTTCTCTCTGGGATGAGCCGGTCTTAGAAATACGACAAATAAAATCCAGTTCTAATTCATTAAGTACCATACGTACTTTTTGACAAAAAGGACAATCTTCTCTTTGATATAGTTCTAACATATATTTTAGCTTAATTTGATAATAACTATATTATAGCATAAAAAGAAAAAGACCTCACCAGTTAGCGAGGTCTAGATAAAAAATTAGGCTTATAATATTTACTCTGCAGTAAAATATCTGCTGCTTTTTTATCAGGTTGATCCTGAAATGTAATTAAATTGTCATCATAAAGAGCAACTGCCCGCCAATACATACATATTACTGAACCTTGTACCCAATCATGAGAAAGCATAATTAAAACAACAAAGATACTATCCTTATACCATAATTTATATTTTCTGTCTATATATAATTCCCATACAATAGAAAAAGAGACCAGCATAAGCACAGGTCTCTGGGGATTGGGGATGTCTATGCCCCAAAAATTTTGACATGGAGGCGGGTACTTTTACTGCCCGTATATGGCTTTTTCTTTTTTGGGGCATTGACAAGAGCTTCTTGTTTGCTAAGCTCTTGTGCCCTAACTAAAACCCATTGCACTAAATCTACAGGGCAATATACGATATTAATCTCGTCGACCCTATCAAAAGGAACTATATGTCCTACACAAGACTCGCTACATTGACGTTTTCTCCAGTATCCTTTTTTTCTCGATGAATTCCAAGTAGGTCGATCTAAAAGAATAGAACTAGTAGTCATCTACTTTAAGCAGATTCAATACCTTATATAACATATTCCCAAACATTTGTCAATTATTAAATACAAAATATAATTTTGAAACAAAAAAGCCCCTGCTCATAGAGCGTGGGCTGAGAAAGTTGAGTCAGTTGTCCCGACTCGTTATGTAATCAGCCAAAGCCAATAGTGGTTTTGCTCTTTCATCCCAAGGAGCTAATGCCTCCTTAGCCTTTAGTATCAACGCCTTGGCCCGCTGTCGAGACCCATCAAGCCCAAATAACTTGGGATATGTTGTCTTATCAGCAGTCAAATCCTTGCCGGCGGTTTTGACAAATATATCGCTAATGGCATTAAAATCGAGAATATCGTCAGTAATTTGGAAAGCTAGACAAATACAACTAGCATACACTCTCAGAGCCTCCACCATATCGTTGTTTGCACCTCCAATAATGGCTCCACTGACCACACTAGCCTGTAAAAGTGCTCCAGTCTTATGAATATGGATGTACTCAAGTGTATCAATGTCTACCTCATTGCCTTCACATTCCAAACCCACCACCTGGCCACCCATTAGCCCCCTAGCACCAGAGGCAAGCGAAAGCTCACCAACTACAGCAAGCAATCGCTCGGCTGGAACATCAGTACTATTTAAAGCCACCATCTCAAAGGCTCTGGCGAACAGAGTATTGCCGGCTAGAATTGCATTAGCCTCACCATATACCTTATGGTTAGTGGGTCGGCCACGACGCAAGTCAGAATTATCTATTGGGGGTAGGTCGTCGTGTATCAGCGACATTGTATGAATCATCTCAATTGCCACAGCCGTGGGCATGGCTAGAGTAGGATTCCCTCCAGCTAGCTCACAAGCTGCCAAGCAAAGAATCGGCCGAAGTCTCTTACCACCAGCCAGTAGTGAATAACTCATCGCTTCCCTGAGTTTTTCGGGAAACTCGGTTTTTGTACCTAGCGAGGTGTCAAGGGCTTCCTCCACCTGCAACCGAGTTGTTTCTAGATAAGTGGCGAAATTAAATTGTTAATTTTGTTGAGCCAGTTTTTTCTGAGCCATAGTAAAGAGCTCCCTCTCGCCTGAGCGAGAATAGATTGACCCTAAACTTATAACACAGTCTCCACTTTTTGTCTATGCTGGGGTTTCGTCTCGCTGGGTTGTGCTTTTCGTAGGGGCGACCTTTGTTCTAAAAATTCCCCTCTTGAGGGGTAGATTTCTGCTATGTTTATATAGCGGGAAGACGGGGTGGAGTGTTTTTGGGCTATTTATAAATACTTTATTCCACCCCGTCAGGAAAGCCTGCCACCCCTCAAGAGGGGAATTAGCTCATCATCGCCCCCCTTTCTCATTGAATAAAATCCCATACTTTGCTATAATTAGCTTAATATATAGCTTAATATAATCAAACTATGCCTCTTGCATCCAAATACGAAATTACTGAACGCGAAGCTCATTGGCGGGACTTCTGGGCTAAACAAAATATCTATGCCTTTGATGAGAATTCTGATAAGCCAATTTTCTCAGTAGACACTCCCCCACCTTATGTTTCAGCGGATCACTTACATCCTGGGCATATTATGAGTTATTCTCAAGCTGAATTTGTAGTCAGATTCAAGCGAATGCAAGGCTATAATGTCTTTTATCCGATGGGGTTTGATGATAATGGACTCCCAACCGAGCGACATGTAGAAAAAAAATATAAAATAAAAAATAAAGATTCTATTAGCAGATCCGAATTTGTAAAATTATGTCTGGCAGAAACTCAAAAAGGCATACAAACCTATCGCAACCTTTGGTCACTCCTAGGAATTTCTGTAGATTGGTCTAAGACTTATTCTTCCATCAATACTCACTCTCAGAAAATCTCCCAATGGTCATTTTTAGATTTATATAAGAAGGGTCTCCTCACACAGAGAGAAGAACCTATTATGTGGGATATTAGCTTCCAGTCAGCTCTAGCCCAGACCGATTTAGAAGACTCCGAGCAAGACTCCCACTTGAATGACATCATTTTTACCTCCCAGGAATCAGGAGAGCAACTCATTATTGCCACCACTAGACCGGAACTTTTACCAGCAGCGGTAGCTTTATTCTTCCACCCTGAAGATAGTCGTTATCAGCATCTAATTGGAACTAGGGCTATTACTCCAATCTCTGGACATACTGTACCAATACTCACTGATGAGACTGTAGACAAAGACTTTGGAACTGGCTTGATGATGGTTTGTACTTGGGGAGATAGTGAGGATATTGCTAAATGGAAAAAATATAATCTTGAGACTAGATTGATTTTTAATCAAAAAGGGATTTTGAATGAGATGGCTGGTAATTATGTTGGTGGACATATTAGCAAATTAAGACAATTAATTTTAGAAGATCTAAAAAAGCAGAATTTACTCGTCAAACAAACTCCTATCACCCATACCGTCCAAGTCTCAGAGAGGTCAGGTACTCCGATAGAATTTATCTTGACCAAACAATGGTTTATCAATGTAGTAGAGCATAAAGAGGAATTATTAGAGCAAGGTAAAAAATTAAATTGGTATCCAAAGCGAATGTTCTCCATTTATGCTGATTGGGTAAGTTCACTCAAATGGGATTGGTGTATTTCTAGACAAAGATATTATGGAGTTCCAATTCCAGTCTGGTATCACAAACAAACTGGAGAGATTATACTACCCCAAGAAGACGAATTGCCCGTAGACCCAACCGAATATACTCCTCGTGGGTATAAGGCTGAAGATTTAATTCCTGAGCAAGATGTACTAGATACTTGGATGACTTCCTCTATGTCGCCTGAAATTGGGGCTAGTCTCGTATCAAACCCTGAGCTGAGTGGTAAATTATTTCCATCTAGCCTAAGACCCCAGGCCTTTGAGATTATTCGAACTTGGCTATTTTATACAGTCACTAAAGCCTATTTTCATCATAATAAACTACCTTTCAACGATGTGATGATATCTGGACACGGCCTAGACAATCAAGGGCGTAAAATTAGCAAAAGACTAGGAAATTTCACCCCACCAGAGCAGACTATTGCCAACTATGGAGCTGATGCTATGAGATATTGGGCTACTGGGACAACTCTGGGAGAAAACATCCGATTCAATGAAGAAGAAATCAAAAAAGGTAAGAAAACTGTCAACAAACTATTTAATGTTGGTAAATTTGCTGAATTACATCTACAAAACTTTACTTTGCTAGAACAATCTCCAGAATTAGAGCTAATAGACAAGTGGATACTAGCAGAACTTAATCAAACCATTACTCTTGCTACTGAGAGCTTTACGCAGTATGAGTATTACAAAGCTAGAACGGCAATTGACCAATTATTCTGGAATAAATTCACTGATTATTATCTAGAGCTTATCAAGTATCGACTGTATGATGAAACCCCAGAAGGTCAAAAATCCCGCTTAGCGGCACAATATACTCTGTATGTATATATTGAGAATTTACTCAAATTATATGCTCCAATTCTACCATTTATCACCGAAGAGCTGTATCAAGGGCTATTCCTAGACAATAATACTCAAAATACCAGCATACATATCTCCAATTGGCCAAAGAGCAATACAGCTTGGCAACTATCTGAAGATGAGAATAACATAATGACAGATATACTATCCGTAGTAGAAGCCGTACGAGCTTATAAATCACAAAATAGTATATCACTTGGTAAAGAAATAGATACCTTCACCTATACTTCTACCCAAGATTTAAGCAATTATGAAAACTTTTTAGCCAAGGCTCTCAGAGTTGGCAAATTGATGAAGTAGTAATATAAACTTTGTAGTGGAGAGTTTTGTACTATTGTCTCTATCTGGAGAGGGGGGCAGTTTATATAACTTTTCCCTATGATTAAAACACGAAAAAGCACTGACCAATGATCAGTGCTAATAGCAATAAATTTTGGAGGGACAGATCCCTCGGAATGGGAGTGATGGGATTTGAACCCACGACCTTTGGTTTTAGATTCAAGACATATAGATTGGGACTACACATCTCTTATGAAAATGGTTAGAGTTTAAAAGGCGCCTCTCTAACCCCAAGATGCAACCAAACAACACCTACACCCCCTAGAGGGAAACGACGGGAGAGTGATTCGAACCCTCGACCTCCTGCGAGTCATGCAGGCGCTCTACCACTGAGCTATCCCGCCGTGAACCGTATATTATTATACACACTTTATAAAATTAATCAAGAGCTGAGGTGAGAATAAATAAAAAATTCCTCCCAACCCATGAGCAGGCGGGAGTAGGTTGTAGATGAAGAAGCGTTAGGAAGGAGTCGGCCTAGATACGAGAAAATTTGTGTTTCTTGTATCTTGGGATGTTGGGGTTGTCTCAGAAAGAATTGTACAGGCTTGCTTGAGTACAGGGTACCGAGCGAACAATTGATTCAAAACTTTAACGCTTTGATTTTCTCTTTGACTAATGTTAATAAAAACTTCAGCTACGCAGTGATTGAGTACTGCACGATTCCAATCCGAAGAAGATTGAGTATAGGCTTCATAAGCTAGAGATGTTGCAGCAACTAAATCAATGATTTCCATTCTGAGCACCTAATGAAAGGACATTATTTTTATAACATATAATATTTTATTCTGCAAGAAAAACCCCTCCAGACATATTACTGGAGGGGTTTTATACTTTTAGATTTAACTAAAGTAAAACCTAAAGTTGTAATGATTTAATGCTCTGCATCTGTAAGATATAATTTATATCCATATTGACCATATCTTCTATGATGTTTCTCTATTGTATTTTTTTGATTCTTTAATGAGTAATAGAGTTTTTGGAGTTCAAATTTATTTTTAATATCTTGATTAACTCTTAACATCTTATCCAATAACTCTATTATCCGCAGTAGTTTCCAATTAATGTGGCTTCTCAGCTTTGGAGATTGATTAGAAGTCATGAGTAATATTAACAAAGATCAATATAATCTAATCATAAATTTACATTACTTGCAAATCTAAATAAAAATCCTCCCAAACCATGACCTGGCGGGAGGAAGTTGAAGAGATTGAGAATTATGACAAAGTACCTATCAACCTCTTTTGTGATTCAAGTACCGGAAGTGGATATCTCCTATCCGATAGATTTTCCTTATACTGAGTGATGTTAGGCTGATGATGTTGTAACAATTTTAGCAAAGTACTTAATTCGTTTTTATCTTGCTGCCTAAGTCCTTCTTCTTCCAATCTTTGTGGAATAATATTTAAAAGATTTAAGAGTCTATCAGAATCAAAGAAAATCCTTTTTACCGTCTGAGCCATTAGATGTACCTTGATTTGGGACAAATAATTTATACCCTAAAATTAAATTTTTGGCAAGTGTTGGTGGGATAAGTTTACATTTGTATTTCGTAGGGGCGACCTTACAGTCGCCTGTAAGTCCTCCTCAGCCGTCGCAAATAGGATTTGCTCCTATGAAACCTCACGGTTTCCCAACCTTCCTCCACGGGAAAACTACCGTTTTTCCGACCCCTTTCCCGTGACACCCACCTCCTAAATAAATATAGGAGGAACTTAAAGTCGCCCCAAGGGAGGACAAAATAACTGTCCCTCGCTGGCGAGGGTGGCACGGAGTGCCGGGTGTGGACTGAGTTTTTAATTCATAATTTCAAATTATTCCACCCCGTCAAGAAAATAGTAATCCACCCCCCCCTTCGGGGACTCCCTCCAAAGGGAGAAAATAAACCTCAAACCTACTTTTCGTTTCCAAAGTAGTACAATCTATACCCCCACATCCAATATCCCACTCCAGCCAATACCAGCCACCAAAACCCAAGCCAAGCTGAGATCCCAATCCAAAAGCTCAAGCTCCAGAAACCAGACAAACTAAGCCAATAACTAATATTATTAGCTATTTGTTTGTGATTTAGGAATAGAAGATAAAATCCAGCAAAGGAGATAATACTAGTCACCATCCAACCAAAGAAATTCATCAAAGGCACTCCATAATACCAACCCTGAATTTCCCACACCCAAAAACCTAAAGCCGTGGCCCCTGGATCAAGAATCAAATCAAAAGTCGTCATCAAAATAGCTCCAATGATAGTGTTGAGCCAAACTTTCTTGATTTGTAGCCTACTCACCAATACCAAACTAAAGAAAAAAATTGGCACCCAAGATAAACTCACTGTCCAAGGTACTAACCCGAAGACTTTAAGATTGCCAAGCACCTCACCATATACAAAATTACTATATGGCCAACCGGTAGCGATAGCAAAAGATTCTATCAGAAGTGGATAGCTGAATATAATTAGTATTTTCCACCAATCTTGCCTCAAATCAAACCACTTAGATAGTCCGTATAATATGGGAAAAGCAATCAAAACATTAGTCACCTGCGAGATGGCTTGGAATATCCAAAAAGGAAAAGGTAAGGCTTCTGGCCTCAAACTAAAATATACTACAAAGAATCCACTCAGGATTAAGATAATGGCTGGAATAATTAGTAATAATTTTTTCTGCATATATGATATACTTAGATTATATAATTATATCACAATGAGTATTGCTAAACTATTACAAATTTCCAGACCCAGATTTTGGATTTATCTCTTGGGGCCTTATTTGATTGGGAGTATTCTTGGCTTTGACCCGATGCAAATTATCTGGCAATGGCAATTTTGGCTTGGATTTGTATATTTTAACCTACCTGCTAATCTTTTGATTTATGGAGTCAATGATATTTTTGATTATGAGACTGACAAACTCAATCCAAAAAAACAAAATTATGAAGCCCTAGTCACTCCGGCTGAGCATATTTCTCTTTGGACTTGGATTATACTTACTAATATTCCTTTTATTCTAGCTATATATTTGCTAAACCCTTTGACTTTATTTGGTTGGCTTGGATTTATTATCTTGGGGGTGCAATATTCAGCTTGGCCAATTCGGGCTAAGGCGAAGCCATTTTTGGATTCTATTTTTAATATTTTATATATTTTTCCTGGAGTAATTGGATATACTCTCTTAGCTAATAAACTCAATCTAGACTGGAAATTATTATTAAGTGCTGGATTATGGACTATGGCTATGCATACTTATTCAGCTATCCCAGATATTGAGGCTGATAGGGCGAGCCATACCACCACTATTGCAACTGTACTGGGAGCTAAGTTGACCTTGGTGTATTGTTTTATCTGCTATACTCTAGCTGGAATTTTGTTAGCTCAATTTAGCACCCCACTTGGGATTATAATTGCTATTGTATATGGATTTATGATTGGCTTTAGTTGGTCTCAAAATACCGCTAAAATATTCAGATTATACACCTATTTCCCAGCCTTAAACACAGTAATTGGCTTGCTTTTATTCTGGAGCATAGTGATTTGGTATAGGTAGTTTATTATGTTATAAATCTCTTTTAGGGCTTTTAGTCCCTCCTATTATTTCTTTTAAAGAGATATTAGGAGGGGGGGCGATCTTTGTTCTAAAAATTCCCCTCTTGAGGGGTGGATTCATGCTATGTTTATATAGAAGGGAGACGGGGTGGAGTGTTTTAAATCTATTTATAAATACTCCACCCCGTCAGGCAAGCCTGACCACCCCTCAAGAGGGGAATTTAGCTCAGTCCCTAAACTAGACAGAGTAGACTTTGATATATATATTTTGCCTATCCACACCCGTCGACTTCGTCTACACCCTCGCCAGCGAGGGACAGTTTTATTGTCCTCCTTTGGAGGAGGTGGCACCTTAGGTGACGGAGGAGGACAAAATATATAATTCATAATTTCAAATTATTCCACCCCGTCAGGCAAGCCTGCCACCCCTCAAGAGGGGAATTTAGCTCAATCTAACTCTCTCCTCTCAGTGGGCTGTCTTGTTTGATTTTAGCTATTCTTTTATAGACCATCTCAGCACTAATTAGTTGGATGGGTACTCCAATTCCTGGATTGGTTCCTGCTCCGACATAGTATAGATTTTTGACTTTTTTGGAATAATTATTAGGTCTAAATATTGCAGTTTGATTAATAGTATGAGCAAGCCCAAGAGCTGTACCCTGATAGGCATTATAATCTTGCTTAAAGTCTTTGACACTATATAGTCTTTTATAAATAATTCTCTGTTGCAAGTTTGGGATATTCATCTCCTCTTGCATAATGGTAAGCACCTTATCAGCATAGGCTTCTAATTGCTCCTCGGTATACTCGAGTCCAGCTGCAATCGGAACAAGTACAAATAAATTCTCATCAGTAGCTGGAGCAACACTAGGGTCGGTCTTGGATGGAGCACAGACATATAGAGACGGGTCTTCCGGCCACATTGGATCATCAAAAATTTGCTTGAAGTTTGTCCTCCAATCCTGAGAGAATAAGAGGTTATGATGTACTAGGCTATCCACTTTACCTTTGATTCCTAGATACATAATAAGTGCTGAAGGGGCTAGAACTTTTTTATCCCAATATTTCTCATCATATTGGCGATACTGGGATGGTAGCAGATTTAATTCGGTATGAGTCATATCGGCATTAGATACCACGATATCTGCTTTTACAATTTCTCTAGACTCAAGCTCTACACCTATCGCCTTACCATTTTTTACAATAATTTGTCTCGCTCCATTGCCACTGACCAAATTTACTCCATTTTTCTTGGCGATATTGACCAGAGCTTCAGTAATTGTATACATACCACCTTGTGGGTAAAAAACACCCATATTAAAGTCAATATGATTCATAATACTATATAGAGCTGGAGTATTATATGGAGAGCTACCCAGGAAAACTAGAGGGTATTGGAGAATTTTTTTGACTAAGTCATTTTTGAAATATTTGCTCACATAGGCATCCATATTACTAAAGACAGATAATTTGGAGCCTTCTATCATAGTTCTGAAGTTTATAAAGTCAAAGATAGAGTCATAATTTTTATACATAAATCCATCTTTGGCAATTTCATATTGCTGGCGGGCTTTATCTAAATATTCCCTGAGTCTGTCTCCAGCGCCTGGCTCTAAATCTTCCAAAACTGGGATATCTCGCTCTAGATCGGAGAACATATCGATAATTTTGTTATCATCTTTGAAAAATATCCGATAAGATGGCTCCAAGCGAATCAAGTCCAAGTGATCCTCTACCTTCTCCCCCATAAATTCAAAAAAATTCTCGAATACATCAGGCATCAGATACCAAGATGGCCCCATATCAAACTTGAATCCCTCAACCTCAAAGATATTAGCTCGTCCTCCTAAATTAGAGTTTTTCTCATATAGACTAACTTCATATCCTTTTTTGGCTAAGATACAAGCAGTGGCTAGCCCCCCAATTCCCCCACCGATAATAATTACTTTTTGCATATTTGAAACAATTTAACTTAATTTACGTATATTATAACATAAATTTAAGAGTAAAACTATGCTATAATATATTTATCCTTTCTGGAGATGTTTATGGATTGGAAGATTTTGCTAGGAGCTTCAATTATCTTGTTTATATCTACTGGAATAAGTTTCAGAGCACATCTACATACCCCTCTGAAAAGAAGAACTGAAGGAGGCTTTCAACCTTTTACTTTTTTTCTTCTATTAGCTTCGGGGGCCTTAATCGCCTCAATCTTGTTCTTTTTTTTTGATAATTAGATATCTTATCATCGCACACTAAAAGCCTCGGGGGACATCATCCACGAGGCTTGTTTTTTCATAAACAAAAAGATTTGGTTATATACATATAGTTAATAGCTTGCATTTGCATAATTAGCTAACTTTATGGTATATATAAAAAGCCTTTGTTTTCACTAAGTACAATGAGTGATCAAACCTTCCAAAGAGCTAAGTACAAGATTGCAATTCATAAGAGTATAGGGAAATCTTGGCATACTGTATTCTCTACGATGGATGAGGCTGCTCAATCTTGGTTGGATTACCAAACACAAAAAAGCCCAACATCTATTGAAGAATGATTCAATACAGTAAACCCAGGGGCATTTCCCTATGTATCTCACCCTATGAGATTATAGAAATTATGTGCCTAATTCAAAATATATGAGATAGCTAGATCTATCTCATTTTTATATAAAAGCACCCCGTACAGAGTACAGGGGGAATAAGGAATAAGGAATTATGAATTTAGGTTCAACGAAATTTAGAACGGATTGTTCGCATCTTGCGTAGTAATACATACCACACACTAATTCGAAATCCATTAAGCTCTAATATTGCTATTTTATAATTGTTCTCCAGATTTAAAAAGTATCGATCAAACTTGTCTGGATCTTCAGAATATAATCTATCCAAACTTAACAATCTACAATCCTCAATTTGTGACTTCAGATATCTAAACAGTTGTCTAATTTTGACAAAGTTAGATTGTGATTTCATGTTAAAATTCTAACAATTGAGGAATTTTTATTGTCGTTTTTATCTTGTTGCCAAGCTAAAAGAGCTATACCAAGTCCTGACACTAGTAAGAGCATTAATACACTAGCACATGCACCAATGAAACTGATTCTAGATTGTGGTTGAGGTTGATTCGACATAACAAGATAAATGTCGAGGTACATATTTTATATAACATATCTCTAAAAATAAGACAAGTAATTAAAAATCTGGCAACAGTGTGTGCCAGATTTTAAAGTTATTATTGACCAGACATAATATCTGGTGGATTATTTAGATGCAAAAGTTGGCTTCTCTCATTTTCTGCTCTTCTTCTATCCTTTTGTATTTGCATGATTCCACGCGTAATAACTCTACTCACAGTTGGATCCTGGAGAAATTTTTTAAACATAGTCCCAAAATCTGATGCTGGGTACTCCACCATAAGACCTCTTAGAAGATAGGCAAACACAATATTATCACAACCATAAAATTTGTCAAGAGTATATATGAAACCCCCCGCAGTTTACCTACGGGGGCGATAAAAACACAAGACATTATTGCCAACATGGACCCCATCTTTGATACCAATTCTTCTGCCTCATTAAATAGCATTTTGCCTTTGGGTTATCTGGTGATGGAAAAGTTGGAGCACTTAAAGATTTAATTATATTATTGACTATATGTGAATTTGAATTCGCCATAGTTGGAGTATAGACCATAAATCCTAACACTCCAACCAATAATAACACATATTTAAGCCTTGTCATTTTACTGACTCGGCGGGGAAGAAAACAATTTGAAAGATCATGATCTTCCATAAAATTTGACAGCAGAGGTCGACATATTTATAACATATCTAAAAAACTTTGTAAAGTCTAATTTGACAAATTAGATGATTTTGGGTATTGTGAATGAGTCTTTTTGGGAGATTATTTTGCAAATTCAGGAGCTGGAAATTAGCATCAAAAGGATTCAAGCTAGAATTAGATTTTTAAGAAAAAATATATTAAAAAATCATAATCTAAAAGTAAAAATTGAATCTTTGAAACAAAAAATCAATGATCTACTACAGTTAGAAGATGACTGGCTAACAGTACATTATAGCGAAGCAAGGTATATCCATGAAAAAGCAAATCACTGATCTAACCCCACCCCCGACTTTGGAGGTGGGGTTCTAAGTTTTATGTAGAGGAGGTTAAAATTAAGTTTAATCTGTGATAGTAGGGGGAAACCTTTCAGTCGCCTGTGTTTTTTACTAAAATTCCCCTCTTGAGGGGTGGATTCCTGTTATGGTTATATAGCGGGGAGACGGGGTGGAGTGTTTTTATATTATTTATAAATACTGTATTCCACCCCGGCCTACGGGAACCCTCTTGAGGGGAATTTAGATCAGTCCACACCCTCCTACCTATATTCTCTATGTCTCTCTAGATAATCTACTAGTCTCTTGGATATATATTGGCTGGGGTCTATGACTTGTGGGGTTTGGAATATATCTTGAATTTGTTTGGATACATAGCCATAATGAGTGCAGGCGAGTATTATATAATCGGGTTTAGTTTGAATTTGTTTGGATAAATTTTGTAATATTTTGACTGATTGGGTATAAGTATTATCCTCACTATATATATCTTTTTCTATACTATCTGCTAAGTTGGGGCAGGCCAGATAATCTAAGTTATAATTAAACTGAGCTAAATACTCCTGATAAAATTGAGTCTGTATGGTAGCATTAGTGGCTAAAAGTAAACCTTTTTGATATTTTAATCCACTAAACTCATCTAAATATTCTCTCAAAGGCACTGTTACTCCTAATACTTTTTTATGAGGATAGTTTTGTGGTAGCCAGGTTGATTGTATATACCTAATAGTACTCACTGAGGCGGTATTGCAGGCTAATACAACCAGACTACAATTTTGCTGAAATAATCTCTCCACTCCAGCCAAGACTATATATCTGATTTGCTCATTTGTTTTATCTCCTAATGGTAGAGACTCTCTGTCCTGATAGCAGATATATGGAATTTCTGAGATTTGCCCAAACATATCGGCGATTCGCTGACCGCCCAATCCTGTATCATAGAAGCCTATCATAGATTTTGCAAAACCTCTTGCATTATTTTATCAGCTTTAGTGCTATTAGGTTCGGGGTGAAACTCTAACTCCCTATCATCTACTTGAATACGATTATGAGGATTGGATTGGATGCTATTAGATTGAATTTTTTGTCTCTGAATTAATTTAGCTAATTTATCCCAAATATCAATGGAAAAATGGTTAAAAATAAACTCCAGCCAAAATTTAATTGGATAAGGTTGCAGGTGACTCAAAATCGGGTATTCACGTGAGCTAGCATACTTTAGATGTTCTTGCCGCCATGGGTTAGCTAGCCAGAATTGTTGTAATAATTGCTGAGAACTTTCTCCAATAGCTATATAATCTGAATATAACTGGGCAGCATACAGAGTATGGTCTAATCTCTCCAAATTATTGGCAGTGATATAGTGATTGAGACAAAATCTATTTTCTTCTAGTTTCCCTGACCTTCGTATTCCAAGAATTTGAGTCACTATAGTCAGCCAAAATCTAGCAAACCACATTCGGTTGGGGTCGGTCACTATAAAAATATCTATATCACTACTTTTTTTGGCGTTCCCAGTACTAAAACTAGATGATCCAGCTAAAAATATACCCTTAATATAAGGGATACTAATAAGTAGCCGAGCATATTTAAGCACTCGCCTATATCTTCTTAGGCTCTCACGCCCTTTTTCTTGTCTAAGAGCCAACAGTTTATCAAAACCCTCTACAATACCATATAGGCCTTTTTCTTCTCTAATTTGGGGAATTTTATGTATTTCTACTAATAACTCTTCCGTTGTGTAAGATGTTCGAATTTGATAGCGATATATTTCCTCCAAAGTTAATAGCCTCTTCTGTGAGTAGGCATAAGCAAATGTTGGTAATAAGGGGTGCATTGATTTTAAAATTAGTTTACAATAGAGGTTTTAGATACCTTCCTGTGTAGCTCTTAGGATTTTTTGCTATTTCCCTTGGAGTACCCTCTGCTACAACAGTTCCTCCTTTAGCTCCTCCTTCAGGACCAATATCTATAATATAGTCTGAACTTTTAATAATATCTAGATTATGCTCAATGATTAAAATTGTATTACCTTTATCTGCCAATTGATTCAATACTCTTAATAGCTTGGCTACATCCTCAAAATGAAGTCCCGTAGTTGGCTCATCTAATATATATATAGTCTTCCCTGTAGCTCTCTTGGATAGCTCTGTAGCTAATTTAATTCGTTGCGCTTCTCCTCCAGACAATTGTGGAGCTGGCTGTCCTAATTTCATATAGCCAAGCCCTACATCATAAAGAGTTGCTAGTTTATCTTTTAAGCTCGGAATAGATTTGAAAAATTCTAAGGCAGTCTCTACATCCATATCCAAAACGTCTGCAATACTCTTACCTTTATACAAAATTTGTAAAACTTCTTTGTTATATCTCTTGCCGTGACAATCTTCACAATCTACATAAATGTCTGGCAGGAAATTCATCTCTATTTTGAGTACACCATCCCCCTTACAAGTCTCACAGCGACCACCTTTGACATTAAAGCTAAATCTACCAGTCTGATAACCTTTTAATTGTGCTTCTGGAGTTTTAGCAAATAAATCCCTCACTACAGTGAATAAGCCTGTATATGTAGCTGGATTAGATCTTGGGGTGCGACCAATTGGAGATTGATCTATATTGACCATTTTGTCTATATTCTCAAGACCTGTAATATCTTTGAATTTACCCGGTAAATCTTTAGCGCCATATCTAGTATGTGCGATATGTTTACACAGAATGTCTTGTATCAAGGTACTTTTACCAGATCCAGACACTCCAGTAATACAGACCATTTTACCTAGTGGGATAGCTACATCTATATTTTTAAGATTATTCTCAGCAGCACCTTTAATTGTAACAATCTGGTCATTACCTTTACGGTATTTTGTGGGTGGAATTATAGAGCGCCTACCAGAAAGATATTCAGCCGTAATTCCTTCTTGCTTGATAAAATCTTGTGGATGACCCTGCGCAATAATTCTACCTCCGGCAGCTCCAGCTCCCGGTCCGACATCAATTACATAATCCGAAGCCCTAATAGTATCCTCATCATGCTCTACCACAATCACAGTGTTCCCTAAATCTCTGAGATGTTGTAAAGTCTGTATAAGACGATTATTATCCCGCTGATGTAGACCAATAGATGGCTCGTCTAAAATATATAGCACTCCCATCAACCCTGAACCAATCTGAGTTGCTAGCCTAATTCGCTGAGCCTCTCCCCCAGATAGAGTATTGCTCGATCTATCCAAAGTCAGGTAATCTAGACCAACATTGAGTAGGAATTTGAGTCTGGATTGAATTTCTTTGAAAATTGGGGTGCTAATCGCTATGTCTCTTTCATTAAAATATTCTTTGTTATTCTGAACCTTTTCTATATGAACAGACAATTCATCAATACTCATATTCACTATCTGGTCAATAGTCTTATGTGCTACCTGTACCGCTAAAAACTGCTTTTTGAGTCTTTTTCCATTACAAGTAGGACAAATAGTATTGAGCATATATTTCTCAATCTCAGCTCGGATAAATTCCGAATCAGTTTCCTGATACCTTCTCAATAAATTAGGAATAACCCCCTCATAAGTCCCCTCGACCGTATGGGAACCTGAACGAATTGGAACTTTTATAGGAGTCTCAGAACCATATAACACAAAATGTAAATCCTCCGAACTTAAATTCTGTACTGGGGTTGTCAAGCTAATACCTTTCATCTCCGCTACAGTTTCCAAAACCTTCATATACCAACCGAAAGCTCCTTTTTGTTTACCTATACCCCAAGGCTTAATCGCCCCTTGATTAATAGTCAATCTTGGGTTAGGTATTACCAAGTCTGGAGAAATCTCTGGGGTGTATCCTAAGCCATCACAAGTACCACAAGCGCCATGAGGACTATTAAAAGAAAAGTTTCTGGTCTCTAATTCCCCAAAACTCTCCCCCGAGTCCATGATGTATTTTTCACTCATCAATTCATCCTGATAGATATTTTTATTCTTATCCAGAATTTCTGACACAATCAACATACCCTCACCTAATCTAAGAGCAATTTCTACTGAATCTAGCACTCTAGCAGCTTCAAATCCTGATTGATCTAATAATCTATCTATAACTAACTCAATAGAATGTTTTTTTTGCTTATCTAAATTTAGCTCTAAAGCCTCTTCAGTCAAATAAATAATTCCATCTATCCGCACGCGCATAAATCCATCTTGAAAGGCCTTTTGAATAATTCCTTTATGCTCTCCCTTTTTATCCCTAATAATTGGAGATAAAATCATAATTTGCTTATCTTTGTATCTAGCAATATTTTCTGCCATTTGCTTAGCATCTTGCATGCGTATTAACTCCCCTGTCTCTGGATTAAACGGAATTCCTACTCTAGCATACAATAGTCTCAAATAATCATAAATTTCTGTTACCGTACCAACTGTAGATCTTGGATTTCGGGATACACTTTTTTGGTCAATCGAAATGGCTGGAGACAAACCTTCTATTACATCCACATCTGGCTTATCCATCATACCCAAAAACTGTCTAGCATAGGCAGATAAGCTCTCTACATACCTTCTCTGTCCCTCGGCATAAATCGTGTCAAAAGCCAAAGAAGATTTTCCCGATCCTGACAAACCAGTAATTACAACCAATTTATCTCTTGGAATAGTAATATCTACATTCTTAAGATTATGCACTCTAGCTCCCTTGATTCTAATTTCATTCATAGTTTATTTTTTAGAGTTAATCTTATTAGTACGTACCTTTGGAGTCACCCAAAAACCTAAATATTTACCAAAAAGCAATCTAGTCTGAGCTTCTATAGCTGGCAAGGCCCCCAATGTAATAGCAACTAATGGTATAAAAATCCATTGTAAATACATAGTAGCACTTCGCCAACGAGAATAACTCTTAGGTCTAGGAGGTAAAAGTAAAACATTTATATAAGCAGTAATAATCAACCCCAAAAGAGTAATATTCATAATAATACTAGCATATCTAGGTAAATTATTAGAGAATACCGTAGACGTAAACTCGCTACCCCCAAACCAAATTGGGAACCAAATAAATATAGCCAATATAAACGCAGAGGTTGCCCAAGTATAATGGCCCTCAATCATATTACCAATTCTGCGTATTTTGGGTCCCAGAGGGGCTTTAGAATTAATGGCATAAGATCTCATAGTGGTGGCTAAATTTTCTATACCATATGCCCATCGTCGCATCTGCCGATATTGATTAAAAAAAGCTTGCATTGGACTATGCGCCTGAACAGCATCCAATGATACTGGAAGGTGAATTGGAATTACACTATAATCACCGTTATAATAATCAACACATTTCCAATAAATTACCGAATCATCAGACACCATATTCACCGGCCAATAATTCACATCTACCAAGGTTTTGAAACTCATCGAATGACTAGAAAAAGTCACCATTCTATCAAACCTAACCGACTCCATCATATGCCAAAAACTAGAACTAATAGCCACCACCCTAGTAAAAGCTGGAGCATCCCAAATATTATTGTGATACATTGGCAAAGGCTGATAACTATGCCTATATGGATTCTCAGCCTTCAAAAATTCATAGGTCAAAGCTGAAAAATATTTAGGATGACTAACAGTATCACTATCAAATACTGAAATAATAGTTTGGTCTATAGATATATTCTTCTGATCCAAATATTCTTTCATTTGCTGAGCAGCATAAGTAGCATTAGCCCCCTTAGCCTTCATTTCACCTTCTATACCATCAGGATGAATAGTTACAATAAAATCTTGAAATACTCCACTAAATTTTTGCTTTAAGTAATCCTCCTTCTTCTGTCGAGAATCCCCTTCCCTCTCCTCAGTCGCCACCACTACAATTATTTTATCCAAAGGATATTCCATCGTGGTTAAGGATTCAATACTCTGCGCTAAAACCTCTGGGGACTCGTCATAAGTCAAAAACATAACCACCTGTGTAATAGAATCAAATCCAGTTAAAGACCTTGCTTTCGACAACCAATCTAACTGTATATCCTTCTTCATTTGCCTATAAGCCACAATCAAGTGAGCACTCAGATAAACTGCCTTGAATAGCCAATATAGATCAAATATCAAAACAAATAAAGCCACCTGAAAAGGCAAAACAAAAGAAAGCCCAATTAAAACCATAAAAGTACCCCAAGCCAAAATAGCTGGCAACATTTCAAAGCATCTCTGCCATAATCTCTGTCGAGGATCAGTAGTTTTAGGGTCAGGATATATATACATAATTAACTATTTATACTCAATACCAGCCATAAATATGCTATAAACAAACTTAATACAAGCACACTAGATCCAAATATCCAATATATTATTATATACTTAATTTTAGACTTAGTAAACCTATACTTATACTGCAAATACCAAATTGATAAGCCATTTATTATACTAAATGCAGTAGAATAAATCAAATACTGCCAAACATAATTAGCTGAATCAATCACTGTAATCCCCTCATAAACATTAAACCTCAAGTTAATCAAGTCTCCAGCATATTGATTTTGTATTTTCAAAATAAAAAATAAAACAACCAAACACATAGAAGCCACAGTAGAAAAATAACCCAAAGTTATCATTAATCTATCACTGTTTTTTAATATTTTAATCATCTAATTCTAATTTGTAATCTTTGTACTTGAAAACGATCCACTGTATTAGCTTTGTTTAGATTTTGTATAATATCAAATTCATATAATTTA